>NZ_JBHURF010000013.1:0-284779 GCF_042674125.1 Rhodococcus sp. NPDC056960
GCCTTCCTCACCCTCCGCGGCATCAAGACGCTGTCCCTGCGCATGGAGCGGCACAGCGACAACGCGGAGAAGGTCGTCGAACTGCTCAGCGGGCATTCCGCGGTGTCGCAGGTGATCTACCCCGGGCTCGAGTCGCACCCCGGCCACAAGGTCGCCGAGAAGCAGATGCGTCGCTTCGGCGGCATGATCTCGGTCCGTCTCGCCGGTGGCAAGCAGGCCGCGCTGGACTTCTGCTCGCGCACCGAGATCTTCACCCTCGCCGAGTCCCTCGGCGGCGTCGAGTCGCTGATCGAGCACCCGGGCGCGATGACCCACGCCTCCACCGCCGGTTCGCTGCTCGAGGTCCCGGACGACCTGGTGCGCCTGTCCGTCGGCATCGAGGACGCCGCCGACCTCGTGGGCGACATCGAGCAAGCGCTCAAGTAGCAGGCGGCTCCGCCGCCCGTGCGTGGTTAACGAGTCTCTGGACTCGCCAACCACGCACGGGGCGCGGATCACCCTGCGGTGGTGCGGGTTTGAGCCCTCAGACCCGCACGACCCGCATTCCGGCGGAGTCGAAGGGTGCCGTCTGTTCGTGATCGGCCGAGTCGTCGGTGACGATCGTCGTTCCCGGTGGGATCGGCGCCCACGCATGGAACGGGCGGCGCCCGAGTTTGGCCGCGTGCGCGAGCACGTACACCTCGTCGGCGCGTTCGATCATGATCTCCTTGAGGCGGGTCTGTTCGAGTTCGGCCTCGCAGATGCCCAGATCCGCGGTGACGGCGTCCGCTCCGAGGAACGCGCGGTCGAAGGTGACGCGCTGGAGCGCGGCCTCGGCGAGCGGGCCGACGAACCCCTGGCTGAGGTGGCGGAGGGTGCCGCCGATGCACTCGACGCGCACGGAGTCGGCGTCGGCGAGCGACTCGAGGGCCGTGAGTCCGGCCGCGATGACGGTGATGTTCTCGATCTCGCGCAGGAACTCCCCCATCGCGCCCACCGTGGTGCCGGCGTCGAGGAGGATCGTCTCCCCCGGGCGCACCTGGTTCGCGGCCCATTCGGCGATCGCGCGCTTCGCGTCGAAACCCTCGAGGGCACGCTGGCGGAGTGACGACTCCTGCTGAGGATCGAGCGCGATCGCACCGCCGTACGTCCGGGCGATCAGCCCCTGAGACGTGAGCTGGCTCAGGTCCCGCCGGATGGTGGAGGCCGTGACACCGAACTGCGCCGACAGGTCCTCGACGCTGGCCAGCCCGATCGACCGGGCCAGTCGCACGATCTCGGACCGGCGTGCTTCCGACTCACGAACCGCCATGTTTCGTCCCCCTACTTCACAACCGCTGTGCTGGTTGCCAATTCGGCAGCCTGACGAAGAGCTTCGACCATACTACCGGCCTCCGCAATACCCTTGCCCGCGATGTCGAACGCGGTGCCGTGGTCGACGGAGGTCCGGATGACGGGCAGTCCCACCGTGATGTTGACGCCCGCCTCGATGCCGAGGACCTTCACCGGCCCGTGCCCCTGGTCGTGATACATCGCGACGATGAGGTCGTAGTCGCCGCGTCCCGCGAGGAAGAACGCCGTGTCCGCGGGCAACGGTCCGTGGACGTCGATGCCGTCCGCCTTCAGCAGCTCGACCGCGGGAATGATCTTCTGCTCTTCCTCGCCGTAGCCGAACAGTCCGTGCTCGCCGGCGTGCGGGTTGATGCCGCACACCCCGATCTTCGGTTCCGCGATCCCGGAGCGCACCAGCGCCTCGTGTCCCCGCCGGATGGTCCTTTCGACCAGGCCGGGTTCGATCTTGGCGACGGCGTCGAGCAGACCGATGTGGGTGGTCACGTGGATCACCTTGAGTTTCGGCGTCGACAGCATCATCGACACCTCCTCGGTGCCGGTGAGATGCGCGAGGAGTTCGGTGTGCCCCGGGAAGATGTGGCCTGCGGCGTGCAGCGCCTCCTTGTTGAGCGGGGCGGTGCAGATCGCCTGAACCTCCCCGCGCACGGCCAGTTCGCTGGCGACGCGGATGTACTCGTACGCGGCGTGACCGGCGACCGGCGACAGTTCGCCCCACGGCAGGTCGTCGGGCAGGAGGTCGAGATCGATGACGTTGACGCGGCCGGGCACCGACTGTGCGTCGGCGATCGACTCGACGGTCACGATGTCGGCGTCGATGCCGAGGACGTTCGCCGCGAGACGCAACCGCTTGGCGTCACCGATGACGACGGGGTTGCACCATGATCGGGTGGCCTCGTCCAGCAGTGCGGGGACGATCACCTCGGGGCCGATTCCGGCACCGTCGCCCATGGTGACGGCGACGGCGGGAAGGTTGGCGGTATCGGTTGACGCGCTCATGTGGGGTCCTCGCTGTGTGGGAGTGGGGGTGGGCGGCTGACCGCCGCGCAGGTAGGCCGCGATCGCGGAGAGGCTGGTGGCGTCGCCGAAGCTGCCGGGTCTGGTGACGACTCGCCGTCCGTCGGACGCGACGGAGGCGACGGCGCCGTGGTGGACTTCGTGGACCGGGCGAAGGGACGTGATTCCCAGCGCGTCGACGACGGCCCGCGCCGTCTCTCCGCCGGTGAGCACGAGATCGGATCGGCGGCCGTGTTGCACGGCGGCGACGAGCCTGCCCAGGGCGGCCGACAGACTCCGGGAGTTCGACGGGTCCACGTCACCGGTCACCGTCACCACGGCCTGACCGCTGTCGAGGGCGCGGCGCAGGGGCGCGGTGTCGACGGCGCCGAGCACAAGCGTCCGGGCGTCGAGGGGAACGTGCCGGGCTCCGTCGGCGACGAGTACGGCGACCTGTTGCACGGCAACGGGTTCCGCCGTCCCGACGACGGTGAGCACGGATTCGGGGTGGGCGGTCGCCGGGGCGGGAACGTCGCGGCGGGGCAGTGTGCGCGCCACGGCGGCGGCGAGGGCGGACGTCCCGATCAGTCGCACCCCGGGGAGCGCGCGGCAGGCCAGGACGATCGAGTCGAGGTCGGCATCCGTCTCGACGTCGCAGATCGCGAGGGCGCCGTCGGACGCCGCGCGGGCCAGCGTCTCGGCGACATCGCCACCGCGGGGCACGTTCCGGACGGGTCGGCCCGGGAAGAGAGCCGCGATCGACTCCGGGGGCGGCGCGGATTCCGCCGACCAGGCGCCGGCGGCGTGGAGCGGTGTCGAACCGAGGTGCACGATGCCGCCGCGCACGGTCCGGTCGACCGCAGGCAGGCCGGCGGCGACAACCACCGGACCGGTGTCGGCGAGGACACCCACCTCGGCGCCGATGTTGCCGCGCAGAAGTGAGTCGATCTTCTTCACCACGAGCGTGCCCACGGGAAGGCCGGCGAGTGCGTGCCGCGTCGCCCGGGCCGCCTCCGCCCCGCTCATCGACCGCGTGTCGAGATCCGCGACCACGACCCCGCCCGGTTCGTGCGCCTCGGCGGCGCCGAGAAGCAGCGAGACGGCCGCGCTCCGGCCGAGGAAGGCGCTCGCCACTTCGGCCGCGCCGGACAGGTCGTCGGCGAGGACCGCGACGGTCGGATCGGATCCGATCGATTTCGGTCTCATCGTGCCGCCTCTGCCCGATTGTATGCGCGTTTCGTGCACGTAATACTAGCAAAATTGCGCGTTGCGCGCAGCGCGTTCACAGGGACGCCCCCGCGCACTGCACGATCGCCTGACCCGTGATGCTCCCGCCGTGCGGACCGAGGAGGAAGCCGATCAGTCCCGCCACCTCGTCCGGTGCGATGAAGCGGCCGAGCGGCGGAACCTTCGGCGGGGTCGACGTGCGTGCCGGATCGTTCAGCATCGGAGTGTCCGTCGGGCCCGGCGCGACCACGTTGACCGTGATCGCCCGGTCCACCAACTCGGCGGCCCAGGACCGGGACATCCCCACGAGGGCCGACTTGGTGGCGGCGTATTGGCTCTTGCCCGCCGCTCCCGACATCGTGCGGCTCCCGACCAGGACCACCCGGCCGCCGTCGCGGATCGACGGCGCGAGCGTGTTGACGAGGACCTCGGCGGCGGCGACGTGGATGCGCCACATGTCCAGGCCGTCCTCCACCCGCAGTTTGCCCAGGGGCGCGGACGACTGCAGGCCGGCGGCGTGCACGACGGCGTCCACCGCACCGACCGCCGTCGCCTGCTCGGCCACCGCGTCGAGATCGCTGAGGTCGACGGGCACCCAGTCGAATCGGTCGTGTTCGATGCCGGGGTCGCGCCGGCTGAACCCGGTGACCGACCATCCGTCGTCCAGAAGCCGCTGCGCGGCGGCGGCGCCGATGCCGGAGCTGACTCCGGTCACGACCGCCCGCTTCGAATCCCCCGTCACGACCGGCCCCCGTCGGCAATCCAGCCCGCTTCGAGTTCGACGTATTCGATCGCCTGACGGAACCGGGTGAACGCCACGTGCAGGCGGCCGTCGTTCCCGCTGGTGATGCTGGGGTACGAGTACTCGCGGTTCAGGCCGTCGCGGGAGTTGTTGGACAGGCAGTACCCGTCCCCGGTCTCGAGGTCCCTGCGAAGCGGCCACGTCCGGCCGCCGTCCTCGGAGATCGCCAGCGTCATCGGCGCGCGGGGCGCGCCCCAGAACGCGCTGCGGCTGTCGCCGTCGTCGAGGGGTTCCGGTTCCGCGTCCGCCGCGGGCGCGGCGTCGGCGAGTCCGTCGTCGTCGATCTCGTCGTAGAGGGAGGTGCGCCGGGCGGTGGCGTCGGCGGCGCTGGACTCGTTGAACACCAGGGCGAGCCGGTCGCCGGGCAGGACGACGAACTGGACGGACGAGTTGTTGTTGGGAAGTTCGGTGGCCACCGGCTCGGTCCACGTGTCACCGTCGTCGGTGGAGGTGCTGCGGTAGATCGAGTCCGCCCAGCGGCTGCGGTACAGGGCGACGAGCGTGCCGTCGGCGAGGCGGCCGATGTTCATGTGCACACAGCCGACGCTGCCCGGCACGACCACCTCGCGCCAGGAGTCGCCGTCGTCGTCGGAGATCATCACGCTGCTGTAGTCGCGATCGCCCACCCATTTGCGGCCCTCGATGCGGACGCAGTGGAACACGGGAAGTAGGAGCCGTCCGGTGGGGAGCGCGGTCACCGGTTGGCGGACGAACACGCCCCCGGCCTCGGTCTCCGGCAGCAGCACGTGCGCCTCACCCCACGTCCGGCCGCCGTCGGCGGAGATGCGCCGCATGACCCGCGCCGTGTCCTGGTTGCCGGCGTGCTGCGAGGTCCACAGCAACCAGACCGCCCCCGACTTCGCCACGTGGAGAACGGGATTCTGCTCCGACCTCGTCGGATCATGGGACAGCTGCACGGGTTCCGACCAGGTGCCCGCGCCCTGCGCGAGCCGGGAGAACCACACGCTGATGTCCGGCACACCCTCCTGGGTACCCGCGAACCACACACAGGCGAGGGATCCGTCCGGCAGGACCGTGAGATTGGCGGCGTGATTCTGCACCTGCGGTGCGGGAAGCAGGGCGTCGCGGCGGCCACTCTCCGCGGCGGGACGAACGACGCCGTCGGCGGATCGGGTGTCGGTTGCGGGACTCGGTGTGGTCATCTGCGTCTCCAGTGCGTCGAATGGGCGGGGCGAGTCGTCGGTCAGGCGTGCAGCGCCGCGACGCTCAGGTCGTAGGAGTTGGTGGGGCGCAGCGCGACGCCGTCGATCCGCGAGCGCCGCGCGAGAACGGCTTTCGGGACGAACGACCACAGGCACGGGCACGTGTCCCAGATCTGCCGTTGCGCGTCGGCGAGGAGTGCGGCCCGCCGGGCGGCGTCGGCCTCCTCGGAGGCCTGGGTGATGATCCGGGTGATCTCGGGAAAGATGTACCCGTGGTAGGTGTCCCGCGTCGTTTCCTTCTCCGCGGTGCCCGCATACATGCCCTGCATGATGGTGAGGGCCAGACCCGTCGGGCTCGGGAAGCCGTTGCCCAGCACGTCCCAGTCGCCCGCCTTGCCCTGACGCCACTGCGAGATGTCGCCGCCGGGTTCGAACTGCTGCAGACTGGTGCGCACGCCGACCGCAGACAGCATCTGCAGCACCGATTCCATGATGTCGGTGTCGGCAGCGAATTCGCCCGTCTCCCAAATGATTTTCAGCTGGAGGTCGCGGACCCCGAGTGCGTCGAGTTCGCCGCGGGCCCGGGCCGGGTCGTAGGTGTACTCGCCGGTCTCGACGGCGCCGTCGAGGGTGAGGGGGATGACGCCGCGCGAGGGGGTGGCGGAGCCCTGGAGAACCTGGGCGGCGAGGGCGTGCCCGTCGATGGCGTAGGTCAGGGCCCGGCGCACCCGCGCATCGGCCAGCGGGTGTCCCTGCGGTTTCCGGAAATTGAAGAACAGCTGATTCAGCCGCACTCCGTCGATCCGGTCGATCGAGACACCCGACAGTCCGGCGAGCTGATCGGCGGCATCCGGGGTGATGGAGTCGATGACGTCGACCTCGCCGCTGCGCAACGTCACCACGCGGTTCGACTCGTCGGGCACGAAGCGGACGCGCACCGATTCGATCTGCGCCGGCGTTCCCCAGTAGTTCTCGTTGCGCACCAGGGTGTAGTTTCCGGTGCCGCGGTCGCTTTCCGTCACGACGTACGGTCCGGTCCCCACACCGGACTGCAGCTCTTCGGGGACGTTCGCGGCCGCCGGGGTGACGAGGATGTTCGACATGAGGTAGTCGAGCACCGGGACGGGGCGTTCGGTGTTCAGCGTGAAGCTGGTGTCGTCGATCTGGTCGACCGTGGGCCATTCGGGGAAGAAGCCGCCGACGAAGGATCCGTCGACCTGGCTGTACATCTGCAGGGCGGTCGCGACGTCCCGGACCTGCACCGGGCTGCCGTCCGAATAGCGGATTCCGGGACGCAGGTGCACGAACCACTGGGTGGGCGAGACGAGCTCGAACCGGTCGGCCAGGACCAGCTGGGGCCGCAGGTTCCGATCGATCTCGGTGAGGGCCTGCCGCACGCCGCGTTGCACGGTGAGAGCGGCGTCGAACTGGTTCAGCTTGTTGTCGAGGCTCACGAGCGATCGGTTCAGGGCCAGGCTCACGGTCCTCGGTCCGGGCGTTCCGGTCGGGGTCGCGCATCCAGCGGCGGATCCGAGCGTGAGGCCGGCACCGAGGAGCAGACCCGACCGGAGCAGCGTTCTCCTCGAAAAACGCTGTTCGAAAAGAGAATTGGTCATCGTCGACCTCTCGGGACTCAGGGTGTGGGGCGCGGCGATCCGGTACGGCGCGAGATGGTTGCCCACCACGCGATGTGATCGCCGGCACATCAGAACTCTACTCAGAGTTGCTTGAGATGCGCAAGATGAGGTCGAGACTTGCGCACAACGCGCATTAGTGCGATTGTGAGCTGAGTTACAAACGAAGCTGCTGTACCCGACACGCCGCGGTGTCGACACCTCCCATCGCCGGCGTTATCGAAAGGTCGACGATGACCCCTCACGCAGACACCGAACGGCCGGTGACCGAATGACGCAGCACGCCGCCGACACGGCATTTGCATCCCAGCCCCCGGGGTCGGCCTCCTCGGCGCCCCGCCGGACCTCCCATGTCCCGAGAGTGCTGACGGCGGCCATGCCCCGCTACGTCGCAAAACGACTCGGACAGAGCGCGCTGGCCGTCTTCCTGACCCTGACCACCGTGTTCGTCCTCATCCGGATGGCGCCCGGCGACCCCGCCTACTCGATGGCCGGGCCGCTGGCCACCACCGACGATCTCGCCCGCATCCGAGCGGACATGGGCCTCGACCAATCCGTGTTCACCCAGTACCTGCTGTATCTGCGCGGCCTGCTCCACCTCGATCTCGGGACGTCGTACTCGTTCCAGGCGCCCGCCTTCGACGTCGTCCTCGCCCGACTCCCCTACACGATCACCCTCGCCGTCTCGGCGATCGTGCTCACCACCCTGGTGTCCATTCCGCTCGGTGTGTGGATGGCCCGCCGCGCCGACACGAGACGCGAGCTCGGTGCCAACGTCGTCACCATCGCCGGTCAGTCCATGCCCGACTTCTGGACCGGCCTCATGCTCATCACCCTGTTCGCCGTCCTGATCCCGGTGTTTCCCGCCGCCGGCTTCACCACCTGGTCGAGCCTGGTGCTGCCGACGGTGACCGTGGCGGTGCTGCAGATCGCCCTCATCTCCCGCATGGTGCGCCGCGAAATGGTCGGCGCGTTCTCCTCCCCGTACATGACCGTCGCCCGCGCCCGAGGCGTCTCGGAACGCGAACTGATCTGGCGGTACGCCCTGCGGAACTCGGCGATCCCGGTGCTGACCGCGCTGGGCACGCGGTTCGCGTCCATGCTCAACGGTGTCGTCGTGGTCGAGGTCGTCTTCGCGTGGCCGGGCGTCGGCTCGCTGGTGGTGCGGGCACTCGAGACCCGGGACTACCCCCTCATCCAGGCCACCGTTCTGGTGACCGCGGTGCTCGCCGTCCTCGTGCAGCTCGTCGTCGATCTCTGTTACCCGCTTCTCGACCCGCGCGTCCGCCTCGGAAAGGGAACGAACAAATGACCACCGTCATCGATCCCCCGGCACAGGCGCGGCCGAGCGCCGTCACCGCCCGGGACATCGCCCGGGCCGGCGCCACCCGCCGGGCCCGCGACAGTCGCGTGAAGATCTGGGTGGGCAGCATCTGCGCCCTCGCCGTCATCGCGCCCGTCGCACTGGCGCAACTGCTTCCGCTTCCGTCGCCGGACGCCACCGACCTCTCCCAGCGCCGCCTTCCGCCGCTGACGGACGGGCACCTGTTCGGCACCGATCAACTCGGCCGCGACCTGCTCTCCCGCGTCCTCTACGGCGGTCAGGTGTCGCTGACGATCGGCATCCTCGCGGTCGTCGTGTCCGGGCTGATCGGACTGTGCTTCGGTGCCCTCGCCGGGTACCTCGGCGGCTGGACCGACACCGTCGTGAGCCGGCTCCTCGAGGCGCAGCTGTCGCTGCCGCTGCTCATGATGCTGCTGCTCGTCGTGGCCCTGTTCGGCCCGTCGATCCCCGTCATCACGTTCGTCATCGCGATCGCCCAGTGGCCGGAGATCGCCCGGCTGACCCGCTCACTCGTCCTCGTCGAACGCGAGAAACCGTATGTGGCGGCGTCCCGGGTGCTCGGGCTCGGACGCACCGCCATCCTGTTGCGCCACGTCGTCCCCAACGTCATCAAGCAGGCCTCGCTCGTCGTGCTGCTGCTCCTCGCGCAGGCCGTGCTCCTCGAGAGCGCGCTGAGCTACCTCGGGGCCGGGCCGCAACGCCCGTTCGCCACCTGGGGCCGGATCATCTCCGACGGCCAGGACTACATCACCACCTCCTGGTGGCTCGTCACCCTGCCCGGTCTCGTCATCGTGCTCCTCGTGATCGGGGTGAACCTGCTCGGCGACGGACTCCGCGACCGGCCGAAGTCGGTGCGACTGCAACCGGGTGTGCTGCACAAACTCCGGACGCGGAAGGGACGTGCCTGACATGGACAACCTCCTCAGGGTCGACGAACTGCAGATCGAACTCATCACCGCGCGCGGTGTCATCCGCGCCGTCGACGGCGTCTCCTTCGCCATCGACGCCGGTGAAACCGTGACGATCATCGGCGAATCCGGGTCGGGCAAATCGACCACCGCGATGGGCATCCTCGGTCTGCTCCCCGATGACCTCGCCGTCCTCTCGGGCGCGGTGCGGTTCAAGGACTGCGACCTCCTCGGGAAACCGAAGGCGCTCGCCAAGGTCCGGGGCCGGCACATCGCCCTGATCCCCCAGGACCCGATGACCGCGTTGAGCCCGGTGCACACCATCGGATCCCAGCTGCGGGAGGCCGTCCGCCACAGCGGCATCACCGGCCGGTCGAAGGAAACCGCGCGAGCCGTGGAACTTCTCGAGCAGGTGCGGATCCAGGACCCGGCGGGACAACTCGGGAAGTACCCGCACCAACTGTCCGGTGGGATGCTGCAGCGCGTGCTGATCGCCTGCTCGCTCGCGTCGAGCCCGGAACTGATCGTCGCCGACGAACCCACCAGCGCCCTCGACGTCACCGTGCAGGCGAGCATCCTCGATCTGCTCCTCGAACTGCAGGAGCGCACCGGCGTCGGCATGCTCGTCATCACCCACGACCTCGGTGTCGCCCGGCTGATGTCGGACCGCATCTACGTCATGAAGGACGGCCGCTTCGTCGAGAACGGCGACGCCGAAGACCTCGTTCGCCATCCCGGCAGCGCCTACACCAAGAAACTGCTCGACGCCGTCCCCCGGCTCGGCGACTACACCACGACCGTAGGAGCGTCGACATGAGTGCACCTCTGCTGTCCGTCGAAGATCTCGTCGTCGAATACCCGGTCCCCGACGGGGTGTTCCGTGCGGTCGACACCGTCAGCTTCTCGGTGGACAAGGGGGCGACGCTGGCCGTGGTCGGGGAATCCGGGTGCGGCAAGTCGACCATCGCGAAGTCGATCGTCCGGCTGCTCACCCCCACGTCCGGCCGCATCCTGGTGGACGGGACCGACATCGCGCAGCTCTCCGAGAAGGCGCTGCGTCCCTTCCGTTCTCGCGTGCAGATGGTCTTCCAGGATCCGTACGGGTCGCTCGATCCGCATCTGACGGCCGTCGACATCGTGGGCGAACCGCTACGCCTGCAGGGCGTCCGGAGCAAATCCGAGCGGGCCCGCCGGGCGGCGGCGCTGATCGACCGGGTCGGTCTGCCCGCGTCCGCGCTCCACCGCAGGCCCGCCGAGTTCTCCGGCGGTCAGCGGCAACGCATCGGCATCGCCCGGGCCCTGGCCAGCGACCCGGAACTGCTCGTGTGCGACGAGGCCACCAGCGCGCTCGACGTGTCGGTGCAGGCGCAGGTCCTCGACCTCCTCCGCGAGATCCAGCAGGACACCGGCCTGACCTACGTCTTCATCTCCCACAATCTCGGCGTGGTCCGCGAGATCAGCGACACCGTGATCGTCATGTCGCGCGGACAGGTGGTCGAAAGCGGTTCCACCACAGACGTTCTCGAACACCCCGCCGAGCCGTACACCCAGGCCCTGCGCGCCGCCGCGCTCGACCCCACCACCATGGTCGGGATCAAACCCCGCCACCTCGTCTCGCGCCTGTCCGGCGCGACCGAGGGTCCCCGCACCGCATCCCGAGGAGTAGCTTGATGCCCGAACTCGACCTGACCTCACTCGTGCTCGGCACGATGACCTTCGGCGACACCGTCGACTTCGACGGCGCCGCAGCCATGGTCGACGCCGCGCTCGATGCGGGAATCACCCACATCGACACCGCCAACGGGTACGCCGGCGGGGAATCCGAACGGATCCTCGCCCGGCTGCTGGCCGGCCGGCGCGACCGCGTCACCCTCGCCACCAAGGCGGGGATGCCCCACCCGGACGCGGGCGACAACTCCCCGCTCTCGCCCGCAGGCCTCCGGTCGAGCGTCGAGGCGAGCCTGAAGAGGCTGGACACCGATTACGTCGACCTGTTCTATCTGCATCAGCCCGACCGGGCCACACCACTCGCCGACACCCTGTCCACCGTCGCGGATCTGGTGTCGGAGGGCAAGATTCGCGCCCTCGGCGTCTCCAACTTCGCGGCCTGGCAGATCGCGGAGGTGAATCACACCGCCGACACCGTCGGCGCACCCCGCCCGATCGTGGCGCAGCAGCTCTACAACCTCCTGGCCCGGCGGATCGAGGAGGAGTACGTCGAGTTCGCGGCGGTCACCGGCCTGATCACGATGGTCTACAACCCCCTCGGTGGCGGTCTGCTCACCGGACGGCACTCGTTCGACACGAATCCCGCCGACGGCCGTTTCGGTGATTCGCGGCTCGCGCAGATGTACAAGGAGCGGTACTGGAACACCGCGATCTTCGACGCCATCACCCAGCTGTCCGTGATCGCGGACAAGGCCGGCATCCCCCTCACCGAACTCGCCCTCCGCTGGCTGGTGTCCAAGCCCGCCGCCGGCCCCGTCCTCCTCGGCGGATCGAAGGTCGCGCACCTGCAGTCGAACATCGCCGCCGTCGCGAAGGGCAGACTCGACGACGAACTGATCGACGCGTGCGACGAAGTGGGCAGCGCCCTGCGCGGACCCATGCCCAACTACAACCGCTAGGAGAAACACCCCCTCATGAGCGCCCAGGAATTCGCGGCCCGACTCCGCGGCCGGGAACGGATCGTCGGCTACTGGTCCGTCATCGACAGCCCGGTCTCGACCGAATGGCTCGCCCACGTCGGCTGGGACTACATCGCCCTCGACCTCCAGCACGGCCTGATCGGGTACTCCGGGATGGTCGCGGGACTCACCGCGATCGACGCGTCCGGCTCCTCCGTGGGAATGGTCCGCGTCGAGTCGAACGATCCGACACCGATCGGCCGAGCGCTCGACGCCGGTGCGGCGGGAGTGATCGTTCCACTGGTGAACACGGCCGAGGAGGCCGCCCGCGCCGTCGCGTCGGCCACCTACCCGCCGGCCGGAATCCGCTCGTACGGTCCGATGCGCTCCCAACTGCGGATCGGCCCGACACCGGCGGACGCCAACCGCGACACGGTGCTCGTCGTGATGATCGAGACCCCGCAGGGCCTCGCGAACGTCGAGGAGATCTGCGCCGTCCCCGGACTCGACGGCGTCTACGTCGGACCGTCCGACCTGCGCCTCGCCGTCGGCGGCGCCCACCCGAACGATCCGAGCGTCGACAACGAATTCGAGGCCGCCCTCGTCCGGGTCCGGGAAGCCGCCGCCGCAGCCGGCATCGCGGCGGGCATCCACACCCCCGACGGATCCGTCGCGGCACGCCGACTCGCCGAGGGCTACACCTTCGCCACCGTCGCCTCCGACCTCACCCACCTCAAGGCCGTCTCCGCCGCGCACCTCAAAGCAGCGACCGGGGGGTAGATCGGTCACCAACGGTCGACGCGCCGTCCGCATCGCCCCTCGAGGTGATGCGGGCGGCGCAACTACTCGTGCACCAGTGGCACACGTGCGCGGGTCAGAACCGAAGGAGGACCTTGCTCGACGAGGACGCATCCTTGGCCAGCGCGAAGGCGGTGAGCGCATCCGCGACGCCGTACTCGGCCGTGACGATCGGATCGACCACCAGCGAGCGGTCGGCCAGCGCGGCCACGACCTCGTCGTTGAACCGGAACGAGCCGACCAGGTCCAGTTCCCGGGTGATTGCAATCGACACGGGTACCGGCTGATCCCCGGAGGAGAGCAACCCGACCATGACGACGCGGCCGCCGCGTGCCGTCCCGTGGATCGCCGACGTCAGACCGCGATGGTTGCCGGAGCATTCGATGGTGACATCTGCCGCAACCGCTGCGATCCCGTCGGCGTCGGTGGCGGTGAGTGTCCGGTCCGCGCCGACTTCACGCAGGCAGTCGTCGACAGCAGGCACACAGGCGAAACGTGCTGCGAGGAAGTCGATCGCACCCTGTCGCTTCCGTCAGTGAGCATTCTGCCACCAAATACGGTCGAAGTATAGATATTGTCTGACCAAAATAGGCGCGTGTCGACTCACGCGCATTCAGCACCGCTCAACCCCTCCGAAGCGGGATCAAAACACCTCATCCGGGTGACGCACCAGCCTCCGGCATGCGTGAGACTCGAGTCACAGAGCATCAGGACGTCGAGGGTGACACTCGAGCGTCCGACTCTCTTCAGCCCACACCAGAGAGAAGGTTGATCATGACGACGGTCGAATCCGCCGACACCACAACAATTCCCGACGACATAGGCAGGCAGATCGTTCTCCCCGAGGGACACAGCGACGACGCGAAACTGCACGAGGCCTACCGGTGGCTTCGCGAGAACCAGCCCCTCGGGCAGGCGCGGGTCGAGGGGTACGACCCTCTCTGGCTGGTCAGCAAGCACGCCGACCTGATGGAAATCGAGCGACAGCCAGAGATTTTCAGCGCCGGCGGTGGCGAGAACAAGGGCTCGCACAACCCGATTCTCAGCAATCAGGCCGGTGACGAGTTCACGAAGACACTCACCGGAGGCAGTCTCCGCATTCTCGACGCGCTGCCCTACCTCGACCCGCCGGAACACACCACGATCAAAGATGTTGCGTTCGACTGGTTCCGCCCGGCGAACCTCAAGAAGTGGGAAGACCGCATTCGCGAGACCGCGCGTGAATCCGTCACGCGCCTCGTGTCCGGAAAGCAAGACCTGGATGCCGTGCACGAGTTCGCCGTGTTCTTTCCGCTGCACGTCATCATGTCACTCTTCGGTGTTCCTGTGGAAGACGAACCACGCATGATGGCGCTGACGCAGGACCTCTTCGGGGTCGCCGACCCGGATGCGAAGCGCGACGACATCGAAACCCTGTCCCCCGACGCCGCGGCACAGCAGTGGGCGGCAGCGATCGCGGACTTCTACGCCTATTTCGATGTTCTCGTCGAGAGCAGACGCGCCGAACCGCGCGATGACCTGGCTACTCTCATCGCCGTCGCGAAGGACGCGAGCGGGGAATACTTCCCCAAGACCTTCGCCTACGGATGGTTCGTGGCCATCGCCACCGCCGGCCACGACACCACGGCCAGCACCCTCGCGGGATGCCTGCAACAGCTGGCTGCGCGTCCCGACATCCTCGAGCGCGTCCAGGGCGACCTCACCCTGGTTCCGCACCTCGTGAACGAGGCACTGCGGATCGTGTCGCCGGTGAAGCAGTTCACCCGTGTCGCTCTCAGCGATTACGAACTTCGGGGACGCACCATCAAGGCCGGTGACCGCCTGATGCTCCTGTTCCAATCCGGCAACCGCGATGCCGAGGTATTCGACAATCCGGACACCTTCGACGTCGACCGACGCCCCAACAAGCAGATCGCCTTCGGCTACGGTCCGCACATGTGCATCGGACAGCATCTCGCCAAGCTCGAGATGAAGGTCATGCTCGAGGAGCTGCTGCCCGCACTCCGGCGTGTGGAGGTGACCGGCGATCCCAAGATGATCCAGACGAACTTCGTCGGCGGACTCCGGCGTCTCCCTGTCCACCTGACGTTCGCGTGAGAATCATGAGCAAAGTTACGTACCATCTTCCCGACGGGACGACCGAGCGGGTCGACGTCGAACCCGGCGAGACGCTCATGAACGCATCGCTCCGCAACAATCTCCCCGGCATCGTCGCCGAATGCGCCGGCAGCTGCGCCTGTGCCACGTGCCACGTTCATCTCCCGAAGGAGTACACCCACTTCTTCGCCGAACCGAGCGACGAGGAGTTGGATCTGATCGCATATCTGGATGCGGCGGACGGCGATTCCCGCCTGTCCTGCCAACTCGTCGTCGGTGACAGCGACGCCGAGATCCACGTCCGAGTCGCAGACAGCAGGTGACATGGTGACGACGCCACTACACGGCAGCACGGCGATGAACGTGCGGCATGCGTGCTACCTCGTCGCCGGGATCGCGGCACTACTCCTGACGTGGCCGTTCGCGTTCGACTGGATCGGCGACGGCGGCAACATCATGAACCCGGTCGCGTTCTTCGGAGACGGCATCGAACCGGGCGGCACGGCAGCATTCCTGAGCATCGACATGCTGATCGCGTGGGCGGTCTTCATCGTGTGGGTTCTCACCGACACCGTGCGGATCGGAATGGGCCGCAAATGGGGCGTGGTCTTCGTTCTGTTGTCCTACATCGGCGTCTCGATGGCCTTTCCGTTCTATCTCATTGCTCGCGAGCGGTTCCTGTCGAGTCACGCTCCCGGACAGCCGGTGTCGGCGTCGAACGGCCGCGAATCGAGTGCGTCGACGAGCACGTAACAGCTGTAGTTGCCCGACACGCTAAGTGCGCCAGGACCTCGGTCCTGGCGCACTTAGCGTTCCGTCACGATGCCGAGGTGCCGTTCACACAGCCGGCGGGCCTTCATTCCCTCGAATACCGGCGCGACGCGGACCACGTCGCCGGTTGTCGGGGCGTGGACCATCTGCCCGTTTCCCACGTAGATCGCGACATGCCCGGGTCCCGACGGGCCCCAGTTCCCGAACAACAGATCTCCCGGCCTCGCGTCAGCGAGCGGTACCTCCACACCGACATTCCATTGCATCTCG
The DNA here is from genome assembly GCF_042674125.1 of Rhodococcus sp. NPDC056960. Lineage (NCBI taxonomy): Bacteria > Bacillati > Actinomycetota > Actinomycetes > Mycobacteriales > Nocardiaceae > Rhodococcus > Rhodococcus sp. NPDC056960. The sequence continues at coordinate 15,968 of NZ_JBHURF010000013.1, forward strand.
GAAGTGCGTGGAAGGGACAACCCCGCTGTGGCCGCGTGGACGGCATAGGACGTCAGCACGGAACAGTCGAAACCTCCCGCCGAGGGACCGTCGACGTCCCCGCCGCCCCATACGTATGGGAGACCGAGGTACCGGACAGCGGCTTCGACGATCTTGCCGCCGATGCCGTCGGCCCCGCCTCCGAAAATTCCGAGTAGGGAGGCATATCGCGACTCGGATGCGCGGATCTTCGCGACGTAGGGCTTCGTCTGATTCTCGTAATCTGCCGCACCTGAGGGCATACCGCGACTGTTTCGGACTGCGCCCACACCTGCGTTGTACCCCGCGATCGTGAGGTCGAGCGTGTCGCCGACCACCTCTCCCTGCGATTTCCACTGTTCGATCTGGTCGTACATGTCGCAGAGCAGGTGACCGGACGCCATGACCGAGTCTGCGACGTCGAGGATGTCGGCCTTCCCGTCCCCGTCGGCGTCCTTGCCATATCTCGCCCAGGTGGCGGGCATGAACTGCCCCGGACCGCGAGCGCCGGACGGTGACACCGGAGCGGCTGCGCCGTAGCGAAACCCGTTCTCCGCCGAGTACAGCGCAGCGAGAACGGGTGCCTTCACGCCGTCGCAGATGGCGCCCGCCTTCTGGAACCACGGAACGAAGACGGCGATCGAACCGATAGCCGACGAAGTTGCTGCGGAAGAATCGAGCACCGACGGCACCCATTGCGACAGCGCGCCGTCACTCTCCCCCTGCGCAAGTGCATCATCCATCGTCCGTGACGGCCACCACGACGGGGAATACGGCTCCGTCGCGACCGGCCCGGCGGACTGCGAACTCGAGTCGGCCTCAGCGCGGGGATCCCGAGGCGGCAACGGGTCCTGCGGGAACGCGGGTTCGGGCACGGGCGGCAGATAGGGTGCTACTGCATCCTGCACTGCAACGGCCGCGGCATCGACTGCTCGACGAACCGAATCCTGAGCTTCTCGGGGCAGGTTCGCGATGGACTCGTCGATCTGCGTGTCCAACTCCGGCGCGGCCTCCACGATCGATTGAACCTGTTGCGTCGCAATGCCTTGCGCGGGCTCTGGCAAATCGGCGCCATGCACGAAGCCCCCGATTGCCGCGGCTACCCCGACGATGATCGCCGAAGGGTCAACAGACATTGTTTCCTCCTGAAGTATGAGCCAGGCCAACGAAACTCATGAGATGTGACTCGAGTCTCTCCCGCGCGCTTTCCTCGCCGCGTCGCACCAGAGGGTGGTTCGGGTACTTCATCAGAGCTACGGACCGACCCGCAGCGACAGGGCCGCCGATCGCCATCTCCCCCCACCGGGGGAGCGAAGGGGGAGATTCGAGCGAACTTGCCCTTTTCCCCTACTTTTCGGCCTTGTGACCTACATAACATCACCTGTGCGCAAGTGATGCCCGACAACGGGCACATCCGGCAATACATTCGAAGCTAGGAGCAACCGTGCAGATCAGCGCCGCCGTAGTCCACGACGTCTCGGGTGACTTCGCGATCGAGACCGTGTCTCTGAGCGAACCGACCGAACACGAAGTCCTCGTCGAGATCGCCGGCGTCGGTCTCTGCCATACCGACGTGGCCGTCAAGGAGGGCCACCTCCCATTCCCCCTCCCGGGCGTCGTCGGCCACGAAGGCAGCGGCACCGTCGTGAGGGTCGGGTCCGGTGTCACAAAGGTGGCAGAGGGCGACAGGGTTGCCATCAGCTTCAACAGTTGTGGCGAGTGTGCCCACTGCGGCAAGGGCGAGCCTGCCTACTGTCACAATTTCATGGCGTTCAACTTCGGGGGCGTACGTCCGGACGGCAGTTCGGCGCTCACCGTTGGTGATACGCCGCTCGGCGGCAACTTCTTCGGCCAGTCCTCCCTTGCGACACATGCCATCGCTCACGAGCGCAACGTCGTGAAGGTTGCGGACGACGCCCCGCTCGAACTCGTCGGTCCGCTCGGCTGCGGAATCCAGACCGGCGCGGGCGCGGTGTTGAACTCACTCGACGTCGCTCCGGGTTCGTCACTGGTCGTCGTCGGGGCAGGTTCGGTCGGCCTTGCCGCCGTGCTCGCCGCAGTGGTCCGCGAGGTCGGCGCGATCATCGTCGTCGAACCTCATCAGTCGCGGCGCGATCTCGCGCTCTCCGTAGGCGCGACTCACGTCATCGATCCCGCGACGGGTGCCCTCTCCGAACAGATCCGGGCAATCGTGCCCGACGGCGTCGACTACGCCATCGATACGACAGCCCTACTTCCCGTGCTGGACCAGATCCTGCAGTCACTGGGTGTCCGGGGCTCCCTCGGCCTCATCGGAGTCCCCGCCGACCCGACTGCCACGATCCCCCTCGGCATGATGTCGACGCAGCTCTTCGGTCACACGATTCGCGGGATCGTCGAGGGAGATGCCGACCCCGACACGTTCATTCCTTACCTTCTAGATCTCCACCGTCAGGGCAAGTTCCCGTTCGACAAGTTGATCACGACGATGCCGTTCTCACAGATCAACGAGGCTGTGGCCGTGCAGCATCGAGGTGAGGCGGTGAAGGTCGTCCTCGTTCACGAGTGATGGCCAACCCTGCTTGCCCGTCGGATGCTCCGGATACAGTGAGAAAGGCTGTTCGATGTCAGTAGATCTGAAAGCACGCCCGCCGAAGGCGAGCGCTGTCCGGAAGGCCGTCCAGGTCGCGCCGACGGCCGTCGGCGCGTTCTACGCGACGTCGATGGAGACCTTCCGATGCATGTTCAAGCGCCCCTTCCACGCTCGCGAGTTCATTCAGCAGGCGTGGTTCATCGCCGGTGTATCGATCATGCCGGCGCTGCTGATGGCGATTCCCTTCTGCATGATGTTCGTCTACCAGATCAACATCCTGCTGGCCGAGATCGGCGCCGTCGACCTCAGTGGCGCCGGCGCCGGCGTCGCGATCATCCGGGAAATCGGCCCGGTTGTCACGGTTCTCGTCGTGGCAGGCGCCGGCTCGACCGCGATCTGCGCCGACCTGGGTTCACGGACGATTCGTGAAGAGATCGACGCGATGAAAGTGCTGGGGATCGATCCGATTCAACGCCTCGTTGTGCCGAGGGTGCTGGCGTCGACTTTGATCGGGATGTTCCTGAACGGCCTCGTTTCGGCGGTCGGCCTGGTGGGCGGCTATATCGCGACGGTGTACATGCAGGGTGCGTCGCCGGGCCAGTACGTCACGGCGATCTCGATCCTGACCAAACTGCCCGACTTCCTCGTCAGCGAGGTGAAAGCGGCGGTGTTCGGTCTGCTTGCAGGACTCGTCGCGTGCCATTTGGGACTCAACGCGAAGGGCGGACCCAAGGGCGTGGGAGACGCAGTGAACCAGACCGTCGTGTTCAGCTTTCTGCTGCTTTTCCTCGCCAACTCGGTTATCACGACTCTCGCGCTGCACTGACAGCGCTCCACCTCTGGCCGCGAAGACGGCTGTCAACGGGAGAATTCTGTGTCGAAAGCTACTCGGGCCACCGGCGCGAGACCCAGGGTTGCCACGGTCGCGCTCAGCGTGGTCGATGCACCGATCGGCCACATGGAGGAGATGGGGCGACAGCTCCACTTCTACAGCCATGCTGTCACCGCGATTCCGCGCACTTTCCGGCGGTACCGGAAGGAAACGCTTCGGCTACTCGCCGAGGTCAGCATGGGCACCGGCGCCCTCGCGGTCATCGGGGGAACTCTCGTCGTCATCTCTCTGCTCACCACCGCGGTCGGATACGAAGTGGGCCAGCAGGGTGCTACCTCGATGGGGCGCATCGGGATCGGCGCGCTGTCCGGATTCATCTCGGCGTTCTTCAATACCCGGGAGGCCATTCCGGTCATCGCGGGTATTGCGCTGACGGCGACGGTCGGTGCGGGTTTCACCGCGCAACTCGGCGCGATGCGCGTGAGCGAAGAGATCGATGCCATGGAGACCATGTCGATTCCGTCGCTCCCCTACCTGGTGACGACCCGGGTGATGGCCGGAATCATCGCGGTGATTCCGCTGTATGCGGTGGCGTTGTTCGTCGGATACGTCGCCACCCAGCTTGTTACCGAATACCTCGGCGAGGCGAGCGGAACGTACCAGCACTACTTCAACGTATTCCTCGTGCCCAGCGACGTCGCGTGGTCGATGGTGAAGGTCCTCGCGATGTCGGTGGTGGTGATGTGTGTGCACTGCTACCACGGTTACAACGCGAAGGGCGGGCCGGCGGGAGTCGGCGTCGCCGTCGGTCGGGCCGTGCGCACCTCCTTGATCGCGATCATGGTCATCGACCTGCTCGTCGGAATCGCCGTCTACGGTGGCTCCGCCGGCGCCGTGAAAGTGGCGGGCTGACATGGGTGGCCATATCGAAGAGCGAAGCCGCCTGGTGTACGTGCTCCTGGGTGTGTGTCTGGTGACGCTGTTCGCGATCGCGACCGCGGTATCCGTCGGCATCTATCGCGGATCGTTCGCCTCGACCGTCCCGGTGACGTTGTATTCGGCGCGGTCGGGTCTCATGCTCGAACCCGGATCCGATATCAAGATGAGAGACGTCGTCGTCGGCCGGGTCTCGAAGGTGCAGCTGGTGGACGACCAGGCCCAGATCACCATGGACATCGACGAGAGCCGGACGTCGGCGATACCGGAGAACATCACGGCCGTGATCGATCCGACCACGTTGTTCGGCCGCAAGTTCGTCACGCTCGTGCAGCCGGAACATCCCTCGGCGACCACTGTGTCGGCGGGCTCGGTGGTTCGGGGCACCGGCGTGGCCACCGAGGTGAACGACCTCCTCGACTCGCTGGTGACGGTGCTGCGCACCGTGGAACCGCAGAAGGTCAACGCGACGCTGAGTGCGTTGTCCACGTCGCTGCAGGGCCGCGGCGACCAACTCGGCGACATGATGGTCGAGCTCGACACTTACCTGTCCGAGTTCAACGGCAGCCTTCCCACGTTGCAGCGCGATCTGGTCAAGGGTGCGGAGGTCTCCGACGTCCTCGCCGACGCCGCTCCGGACCTCCTTCGAACCGTGGACCATGTCATCACCACCGGAGACACGGTGACCGAGAAGAAGGATCAGTTCAGCGCGTTCCTGCTCAGTTTCAGCAGCTTCGGCAACAGCGGACGGAGTTTCTTCGAGGCCTCCGGTGAACCGTTGGAGAAGTCGTTGGATGTGCTGGAGCCGACGACCGCACTACTCGCGCAGAATGCGCCGATGTATCCGTGCTTCCTGGCGAGCATGGACCAGACCAACAAATATCTCGAGCGCACCGTCGGTGGTTCTGATCAGGCCGGGTTGAACATCCTCGGCACCCTGTTGATGGGCGATCCGCCGTACACGTACCCGAAGAACGCGCCGAAGAACGGTGCCGACGGCGCACCGCGGTGTTACGACCCCGCGCAGGCACCGGGACACACCGATTTCGACGACGGCAGCCACGCCTACCAACCCGCGCGCGGCATCGAGGATCTGATCGGCAACCCGTTCGCGCAGTTCATGTTCGGAGGTGGACGCTGATGACGAAGGCACCCGGAATCAAGTTGCTGATCTTCGTCCTGGTCACCTCGCTGACGGGGTTCGGTGTGGCGACGGTGGTGGGCAACATGCGCTTCGGTAGCACGAACACCTATCAGGCCGTCTTCGCGAACGCGTCCGGACTGGGCAACGGCGAGGACGTCAAGGTCGGCGGTGTGCCGATGGGCAAGGTACAAGGGGTGGAGTTGGCCGCGGACGGTACCGCGGTGGTGTCGTTCTCCCTGTCCACCGAGCGCCCTCTGACGGAGGGGACCATGGCGCGGATCAAGTACAAGAACCTGATCGGTGACCGTTACGTGGAGTTGTCGAACGGACCGGGTGCCATCGGTCCGCTCGACGGCCCGATTCCACTCCAGCAGACCACCCCGGCACTCGACCTCGACCAGGTGGTCAACGGGTTCCGGCCGCTCCTGCAGGGACTCGACCCGGATCAAACCAATCAACTGTCCGCCTCCCTGATCGAGGTACTCAACGGCCAGGAAGCAAGCATCGGGCGTCTCGTGGCTCAAATCGGAACCCTGAGCAACACACTGGCGGACCGGGATCAGGCGATCGGTCAGGTGGTCAGCAACTTCAATACGGTCGTCGGGACCGTCAACGATCGCGGTGACCAGTTCTCGACGCTCATCGATCAGCTGCAGCAGCTGGTCGCGGGCCTCGACGGTGACCGTGATCTGATCACCAACTCCCTGGTGAACATCGACCATGTCACCGACAGTCTCGCAAGTGTGCTCGACCAGAACCGGCCTGCGATCGCGCAGGACGTCGTCGCATTGGGTGATCTCGCGGGCAACCTCGACGCCAATACCGACACCCTGAACATGGTGCTGTCCACATTGCCCGAGAACTACCGCCTCATCAGCCGCGTCGCGGGCTACGGCAGTTTCGTGAACTTCTTCGTCTGCGGTCTCGCGATCAAGTACGCGTCCGGGCCGGGTCCCGGTGGCGTCACACCGATGTTCAAGGCTCCCGCAGAAAGGTGCCAGTGATGGCTCAGAAGTCCTTCCTCGAGCGGGATGCGTTCCGCATGGGCCTCATCGGAACAGCGGTGTTGATCGGGGTCCTGTTCCTTGCGCTCAATTTCAAGTCCATTCCCGGAATCAGCGGGGCCACCACCTACCATGCCGAGTTCGCTGATGCCAGTGGCCTCGCCGTCGGTGACACCACGCAAATCGCCGGGGTGAAAGTCGGTGAGGTGAAAAAGCTTTCGATCAGCGACGGAAAGGTCGACGTCGAGTTCGACGTGGACAGTGGCGCGGTCGGGCTCGGTGACGACACGACGGCAGCGATCAAGGTCGAAACTGCTCTCGGTCGGCGGTACGTGGAGATCACACCGGGGCGTCACGGCGAACTCGCCGACAACGCGACCATCCCCCTGGCACAGACCAGCTCGGGATACGACATCACCCGGGCGCTCGAGGAAGTCACCGACAAGGTGTCCGAGACCGACACCGTCAACCTGTCCGGCGCACTCGAGCAGGTCTCCTCGGTCGAAGACGAGCTTCCGCCAGACCTGCAGTCCTCTCTCGACGGCCTGTCCCGCCTGTCCGAGACGGTATCGAGCCGGGACGAGGAACTGCGTCGGTTGCTCGCGGGTGCGGCCGACGTGTCCAAGATCCTCGCGGATCGGGACGGCCAGGTCTCGGCGCTGTTCGGCCAAGGCCAGTCGCTGTTCGCCGCCCTGAACAACCGGGCGGACACCATCCATCACGTCCTCGTGCAGTCCCGTCAGGTGGCCGACGCGCTCACCGGGCTGTCCCGCGACAACGCGGCAACACTCGGACCCACTCTCGATCAGATGAAGACCCTGGTGGCCACATTGAACAGCAATTACGACAACATCAACGCCTCGCTGACCGGCCTCGAACGGTTCGCGAGGCAGGTCGGTGAGGCGGTGGGCAGCGGACCGTTCTTCGGGGTGCTGCTGCACAACATCGTCCCGGCCAATCTCTCCGGGCAGCTTCCCGGAAGTTTCGGGGGGCCGCGCTGATGGCATCGGTACGTGAGATGGCACGGGCACTGCCGGCGAGACTGCTCGCCGTGGTGATCGCGGTCGCGCTCGTCGGGTTGCTGACCGCCGCCTGGATCGAAAACCACTCTGTCAACCACGTCACGGCCTACTTCCGGAACACCACCGGCATGTACGTCGGAGACCGGGTGATGATTCTCGGCGTCGAGGTCGGCCGCATCACGACGATCGAACCGGACGGCGAACGGGTTCGGGTGGAGTTCGATTACGACAACGAGTACGACGTCCCGGCCGACGCGAAGGCGGCAGTCGTCGCCCCGACCCTGGTGACCGGCCGCTACATCCAGCTGGCACCGGCGTACTCGGGTGGACCGACCCTGTCCGACGGCGACGAAATTCCGCTCGACCGGACCGCCGTCCCGGTGGAGTTCGACGAGATCAAGAAGCAGGTGGTCAAGCTCAGCGAGGATGCGGGCCGCACCCCGGAGCACCCGGACGGTTCACTCAATCGCTTCGTGAGCAGCACTGCCCACACCCTGGACGGGACGGGTACCGCACTGCACGATTCCCTCACCCACCTCTCCGACGCCGCCACCACACTGAATGCGAGCGGCGAGGATCTGTTCGGCACTGTCGAGAACCTGCAGAAGTTCACCACCGCCCTCGCCGCCAGCGACCAGCAGATTCGGGCGTTCAGCGGTGAACTGGCCAACGTGTCGGGGCTGCTCAACGCCAATCGGACCGAACTCGACGCACTGCTCAGCAGCATGCTGACCACGTTCCAGGAAGTCACGAAGTTCGTCGAAGACAACCGTGGGGCGCTGGTCGAGAATACCGGGCAGCTCGAAACCATCACCCGGTTGCTCGTCGACCGGCAGGACACCCTGATGTCGATCCTGCACGCCGGACCGACGGCTCTGTCGGACTTCTACAACATCTACGATCCCGATGCCAACTCACTCACTGGCGCCCTCGCCGTACCCGAGATGCCGGACCCACGCTCGCTCATCTGCGCGCTTTTGACCACCGTCGACGCCCCGCAAGATGAATGCGCCACAGCTGCTGGAGTTTTCGCCGCACCTTTGGCCAACGCGGCCGTGAAACAGGCAACGTCAGCACCCGTCGCCAATCCGACTCCGCCGGCAGGCGCGCCGGGTTCCCCCGGCCCGAGCGATCCCGTCGCCTCCATCACCCAGAGTCTCCAGAACCTCATTCTTCCGGAGGGACCACGATGACAACCACTTTGCGCAGGTCGGCGCTCACCGCGACCATGCTCGTCGGCGTCGTGGCCGTGGCGGCCGGGTGCCGATTCGACGGGATCAATTCGATCGGACTGCCCGGCAACGTGGTCGGAGGTGACGCACACGAGGTAACGGTCGAGCTGGCGGACATCCAGAATCTGGTGGGCAACTCGCCGGTGAAGGCCAACAACGTCATCGTGGGGAATATCAGCCACATCACGGGTGACAACTGGGGCGCGAAACTGACACTCGAAATCGATCCCGAGGCCGAGATCCCGGCGAACGTCAGCGCCAAGCTCGCGCAAACCAGCGTGCTCGGCTCCCAGTACCTCGAGCTGACGGTGCCGCCCGGTGTCGAGGCGGTCGGCGCACTCGCCGACGGCGACGTGATCCCCCTCGACCGCACCAGTCAGTACCCGTCGACCGAAGAGGTGCTTTCGGCGCTGGCCCTCGTACTCAACGGCAGTGGTTTACAACAGATCCGCACCGTGACCTCCGAGCTGAACCGCGTTCTGGGTGGCCGCGAGGAATCGTTGCGCAGCCTCTTCGGCAACCTCGAAGAGTTCGTCGGCGGTGTCGACCAACAGCGCGACGACATCGTCCGCGCGATAGACGGGCTCGACCGTCTCGGCGCGGAACTCGCCAGCCAGAATCAGACGATCGATCGAGGCATCACCTCGATCCAGCCGGCGATGCAGATCCTGGACGAGCAGCAGAAGCAACTCACGACGATGCTGAACGACGTCGGGCGGTTCGGCGAGATCGCCACCGAGGTTCTCGAGAGCAGCCGCGAAGACCTCGACGCGAATCTGCGGTCGCTGCAGCCGGTGCTCTCGCAGCTCGCCGCGGCCGGTGATCACCTTCCGGAAGCATTGAAGATCGCGGCGACGGTCCCGTTCCCGGTGACCACGACTCAGCGCGCCATCAAGGGTGACTACATGAATCTCTTCCTCACGCTCGACGTCAGCGCCGAGACAGTAGGCGGCAAGGTTCTCGGCAGCATCCCCCTCGACGAGTTGGCGGGACTGAACCCGGCTCGTCAAGCAGTGAATCCGCTGTTGGCACCCACCGGGGCAACGAAATCCGGCGGACCCGCAACCTCCGCACCGAAGAACGGAGTACCGCGCTGATGAGATCGAACCTCGTTCGCTTCCAGCTCATCGTCTTCAGCGTGGTGGCAGTTCTCGCTGTCGGCAACGCCGCGGTCAACTACCTCGGGCTGAAAAGGGTCACCGGTATCGGCATGTACACGATCACGGCGGAGTTCGACCGCGCCGGAGGACTCTATGCGAACTCCCTGGTGACGTACCGCGGCGTCGACGTCGGCGTCGTGAAGTCGATCGACGTTCGCCCTGATCGGGCGTCCGCAGAATTGCAGCTCGATTCGGACTTCGCTGTTCCCGCGAACAGCCAGGCATTCGTCCGCAGCGTGTCAGCCATCGGCGAGCAGTATCTGGACCTCGTTCCGGCGTCATCGGAGGGCCCCTTCCTCGAGGACGGTGACGTGATCACCGAGCAGAACACCGAGATCCCGGTGCCCGCCTCCGAGGTCGTCGACAAGGTGAACGTGCTCCTGTCGGAGCTGCCCAAGGACGATCTCCGGGTCACCGTCGACGAGGCCTACACCGCCTTCGACGGGGCTGGACCGGCCCTCTCGCGGCTCATCGACTCCTCGCGTCCACTGATCGAACTCGCGCAGGCCAAGATCGGTTCTACCCGAACCCTTCTCGACGACGCCGAACCTGTCCTCGAGGCCGGTGTCGACTCCCGGGCCGATATCGCGAGCTTCTCCCGCGATCTGTCGTCGTTCTCCGAGCAGTTGGTGATGAGCGACGCGCAGGTTCGCGGTGTCCTCGACAACGGTTCCCAGTTCTTCGACACGGTCAGCGGCACCCTCGACGACCTTCGCCCCACCGTTCCGCTGTTGCTGGCGAACCTCCAGACCGTGGGAGAGGTCGCCCGCGTCAACATCCCCGGAATTCAGCAGATCCTCGTGATCTACCCGGCGGTGTCCGCGTCGATCAACTACATGCACCGCGGAGTCCAAACGGACGACCGGGTGTACGGCCAGGGCGCCCTGGACGTCAAACTCGGCAACTCTGCGAACCCGCTCCCCTGCACCGAGGGTTACCAGGAAACGCAGCGCCGCGACCCCAGCGACGTCAGCTCGGCTCCGGCGCCGGAAAATTCCTACTGCAAGCTCCCGCAGGCAGATCCGCGGGTCGCACGAGGGGTACGGAACATCCCCTGCGCGACGAATCCCGCGGTGCGCACCGCCGAGATCGCGAACTGCCCCGGCGGCCTGCCGTCCACCTGGCCGGAAATGCTGGCCCGGCCAGGACAACCGTATGCTCCCCCGTCGACCGGCACCGGCGCACCGAACACGGGACCGATCGCGAGCCAACCTGCTCCCGACACTCCGGAACCTCTGACCGTCACGCCGGCTTCATGGACGAATTCGCAGGATCTTGCCGGCGGAGGCGGCACCACCAGCGTCCCGTACGACCCGATCACCGGGAACTTCCGGGCACCGAACGGCGATCAGTACTCGATCGCCAGCGTTTCTGCACCAAAGCTAGAGGAGGAATTGACATGGCAGGCACTACTGCTCCGGTAGAGGTCGAACCGGACCTCGATCACGCCGGAAACGATGCCGCGGCCGCGACAGCCGACTCCGAGGTGCATAAAAGTACCCGTGGTTTCATCGCGTCGATGGCGGTAATCGCACTCGTCGTCCTCGCCGCCCTCGTCGTCGGCGGCGTCTCGTGGACGAACCTGCGAGCGGAGCAAGCAGCACAGTCACGAGACGAACAGATACTGGAGACGGCCCGCCAAGTGGTCGTCGATCTGGTCACGCTGAGGCATCAGAGCGTGGACGAGGACATCCAGCGCGTCGCCGACGGCACCACCGGGCCGTTCCGGGACCAGTTCACCAGTGCGTCCGGCAGCTTCGGTGATGTGCTGAACCAGGGCCAGGTGGAGTCGACCGGCGAAGTGAAGGAAGCCGGGCTCGTCACGTCCGACGACGAGCATGCCGTCGTCCTCGCCGCCGTGACGTCGACGGTGAAGAACACGGAGGCACCCGACGGAGAGATCCGGGTCTACCGCATGAAGGTCTCGCTCGATTCGGTGGACGGCCGCTGGCTCGTCTCGGATGTGGAGTTCGTAGCATGAGAAATACATTCGCCCGGATACCCGAAGCGGTCGCATCCTGGTCCTTCGCGCGGCGGCGGGCCACCCGCTACCTCGCCGTGCTCCTCGCCGGTGGGCTCGTCGCGGCGACCGTCGCCATCGCTCTCCAGGTGCACGATCGCCACCAGGTCGACACCGCGGAGGGACAGGCCCGCGACCGCGCCACCCAACTGGTCGCCGACGTGCTGTCATACGACTTCAACACTGTCGACGCCCACTTCGCCGACATCCTTCCCAGTCTCGGCGGCGACCTCCGCGACCAGTTCGACAGCGTCGGCAAGGACGTCATCATCCCGTCGGCGAAACAGCGCCAGGTCGTCACCTCGGCGACCGTCGTCGAATCCTCCGTCGTCTCCGCGTCGGAACACGCGGTGACACTGCTGTTCTTCGTCAACCAGTCGACCACCAGCACCGATAGCACCGCACCGAAATTGGACGGAAGCCGCGTCCGAGTCGGCATGACCGAGCAGGAGGGTGCGTGGGTCATGACGGAAATGACCCCGGTCTGACCAGTTCCCCGAAACACGGGGATCAGCCGATGTTTTCGAAATTGTAGGAGGTAGTCGTGGGTGTCGAGGTATCCGTCGAGGGACTGACCAAGTCGTTCGGCTCACAGAAGATTTGGCAGGACGTCTCATTGACCCTTCCCACCGGCGAGGTCAGCGCCCTGCTCGGACCGTCGGGTACGGGCAAATCGGTGTTCCTGAAATCGCTGATCGGGTTGCTCCGCCCGGAGCAGGGGTCGATCGTGATCGACGGCACCAACATTCTGGAGTGCTCGTCGAAGGAGCTGTACGAGATCCGCAAACTGTTCGGTGTCCTTTTCCAGGACGGCGCCCTGTTCGGGTCGATGAACCTGTACGACAACGTCGCATTCCCGCTGCGGGAGCACACCAAGAAGTCCGAGGCCGACGTCCGCAAGATCGTCATGGAAAAGATGGAACTCGTCGGCCTCCTCGGGGCCGAGGACAAACTGCCCGGCGAGATCTCCGGTGGTATGCGCAAACGCGCCGGCCTCGCCCGCGCCCTGGTCCTCGACCCGCAGATCATCCTCGTCGACGAACCCGACTCCGGTCTCGACCCCGTCCGTACCACCTACATCTCCCAGACGCTGATCGACATCAACGCCGAGATCGACGCGACGATCCTGATCGTCTCGCACAACATCAACCTCGCCCGCACCGTTCCCGACAACATCGGCATGCTCTTCCGCCGCAAACTGGTGATGTTCGGCCCGCGGGAGGTACTGCTCACCTCGGACGAACCGGTGGTCAAGCAGTTCCTCAACGGCACCATGATCGGCCCGATCGGCATGTCCGAGGAGAAGGACGAGGCCACCATGGCCGCCGAGCAGGCAATGGTAGACGCCGGTCACCACGCCGGCGGTGTCGACGACGTCGAGGGCATCGTCCCGCAGATGAAGGCCACCCCGGGAATGCCGTTCCGCCAGGCGGTCGCCCGCCGCCAGGAACGTGTCCGCGAGATCATGCACACCCTGCCCGAGAGCGCCCAGATCGCCATCCAGGAAAGCTTCGAGGACAGCTTCGGGACCTACGACGACACCGAGGAATTCCCGCTGTACGAGGAACCCCTCGAATCCGTGTAATCCGCCGTCCCAGCAAATGACTCGGCAAGAAGAGCAACACAACTCAGATCAATGAGAGGAACCATCATGACGACGAACAACAACGCCTTCTTCATCGGGGGCGAGTGGCACGCGCCCACTTCCAGTGGCGTGATCACGGTCGTGTCTCCCAACGACGAGCAGGTGGTCGGTCACGCCCCCGACGGGGCCGAGGCCGATATGGACGCCGCTGTCGATGCAGCGCGCCGGGCCTTCGACGATCCGACCGGGTGGTCGCAGTGGGAGCCGGCGCGGCGAGCACAGGCACTGAACCGGCTGGCTGATGCGCTCGACAAGCGCGCACCCGACATGGTCCAGGCTGTGAGCTCTCAGAACGGCATGCCCGTCGCCGTCGCGGAGAAGCTGGAAGCGGTCTTCCCTCAGATCCTGCTCCGCTATTACGCGGGCCTGGTCGAGAACGACGGCTTCGAGGAAACGCGGCCGGGCCTGCTGGGCGGATCGACTCTGGTGACCAAGACCCCGATCGGTGTGGTCGGCGCCATCGTCCCGTGGAACTTCCCGCAGGCGCTCGCCGCATTCAAGTACGCGCCGGCTCTCGCCGCTGGGTGCACGATCGTCATCAAGCCGTCCCCCGAAACGGTCCTCGACAGCTACGTCCTCGCGGAAGCCATCGAAGAGGCAGACCTTCCGGCGGGCGTGATCAACATCGTGCCCGGTGGCCGCGAACTGGGCGCGTACCTCGTCTCACACCCCGGCATCGACAAGGTGGCGTTCACCGGGTCGTCGGCTGCCGGTCGTACCATCGCCGAGGCCTGCGGCCGCCTGCTGAGGCCGGTCACGCTGGAACTGGGTGGAAAATCGGCCGCCATCATCCTCGACGACGCGAATCTGGATCTCGCCACCGTCGGTGAGCAGCTGTTCGGCGCGACCATGTTGAACAATGGGCAGGTCTGCTACCTCGGCACCCGCATTCTGGCACCGCAGTCGCGTTATCAGGAGGTGGTCGACACGTTCAGCGCCCTAGCGGGGTCGCTGACGGTGGGAAGCTCCCTCGACCCCGCCACGATGATCGGCCCCATGGCGAGCGCCCGGCAGCGCGACCGCGTGGAGTCCTACATCGCGAAGGGCAAGGGCGACGGTGCCCGCATCACGGTGGGCGGTGGACGTCCCGCGGCCCTCGACAAGGGGTGGTTCGTCGAACCGACCATTTTCGCGGACGTCGACAACAACTACACCATCGCCCAGGAGGAGATCTTCGGCCCGGTGCTCTCGATCATTTCGTACCGCGACGACGAGGAGGCCGTCCGCGTCGCGAACGACAGCGACTTCGGACTCGGCGGCACCGTCTTCACCGCCGATCACGACCACGGGGTCGCTGTCGCTCGGCGCATCCAAACGGGAACTGTAGGTATCAATGGCTACCTTCCCGACCCGACGGCGCCCTTCGGTGGTGTGAAAGCCAGTGGTCTCGGACGCGAACTGGGTCCGGAGGCCCTGTCGGCCTACCTCGTGTCAAAGTCGATCTACCTGTGACAGTGCGGGTGTGGGTGTGGCACGAGCCGCGCCCACACCTCCACGCTCATCTCATTCCAATGAGGTATTTCACTCACCCCGCAGGGTGAGAATGCGTCCGTTTCATACCTTTTAACTCCACCCGGTCGGCACTATGGTTAGACCAATCACTCTGGCCTGTCTCCTGTCGAGGAGAGGCACCTGACAGCAAGGATCCGCGCATGGACGTCATGGAACACGCGGGAGCCATTCTCCCCGAGGACCGCTACAGTGCGAGCACCCTCGAGGCGTTCCGATCGAATGGCTACTGGCGCGACGAGAGCCTGGCCGAACACCTGGATCGATGGGCCACCATCGACCCGGACTTCGTCGCCGTCACAGACGGCTACGGATCCCTCACCCGAGGCGAGCTTCGGGCGCAGGCGTACCGCCTCGCGGCGTCATTGAAGAAACTCGGCGTCGTCAGCGGTGACCGCGTCCAGGTCCAGTTGCCGAACTGGAACGAATTCGTCGTCATCTACGTGGCACTCGCCAGGATCGGCGCCGTGCTCGTGCCGACGATGCCCGTCTATCGACACGACGAAGTCCGCTACGTTCTCGAGCACTCCGGTGCCAAGATCTCTTTTGTCACAGAAGAATTCCGGAAGTTCCGCTACACCGACATGCTGGCCGATGTCCGCCCCGAGGTTCCCGGACTCGAGCATGTCGTCGTCGTGCGCGGGGATGCGAGGGCCGGCGAGATCGCGTTCGACTCACTCACCGCCGGCGACCGCGTCCCCGGTGACGACGAACTCGGGCCGCCGCCGTCGGCCGATGCGGCCCACGCCATCATCTACACCTCGGGAACGGAGTCGCGACCGAAAGGCTGCCAGCACACCTTCAACACGCTCTCCTTCACCGTCCACGGACTCGGTGGACAGGTGATCGGCCTGAACCCCGACGACGTCATGTTCATGCCCTCCCCCGTCACCCACGCAACCGGACTCGCGGTGGGGGTCGCAACACCGCTGATCCTAGGCAGTGGGATCCACCTCCTCGACGTGTGGGAACCGGGCGAGGGTCTCCGGCGTATCGCGGAGTACAAGGCGACGGTCAGCATGGCCGCGACACCGTTCCTCCAGATGGCACTCGGGGCGATCGATGCCGGCGCCGATCACGACGTCAGCTCGATGCGAATGTGGGTCAGCGCAGGCGCTCCCATCCCGGAAAACCTTCTGCAGGAGTGGAAGACAGCTCTGCCCGCCTGCACACTGCTCCCGGTGTACGGCAGCAGCGAGGGTCTCCTGGTCACCGCGGTCCGCGAGGACGATCCCCTCGACAAGGTGCTCTCCTCCGACGGGCGGGCCTTCGACGGGGTCGATCTCGAGATCCGCGACGAGGGCGACGCCGTCGTGACGGCCGGCGAGGAAGGCCAGATCTTCTACGGTGGACCGGGCATCTTCCTCGGCTACTGGCGCGATCCCCAACGCACCGCCGCGTCGGTCGACGCGCGCGGCTTCCTGGCTTCCGGAGATCTCGGTCGCGTCGACGAGGACGGCTTTCTGCGCGTCACGGGACGGATCAAGGACCTGATCATCCGCGGCGGTATGAATATCTCCGCGCGGGAGGTGGAAGAACACCTTCTGGCACATCCGCGCATCTCGGGCGCGGCCGCGGTGTCCATGCCGGATCCCCGACTCGGCGAGAAGGTGTGCGCCTTCATCGAGGTGAACGGTCCCGCGCCGACCTTGGACGAACTGGCCGATTTCCTCCGAAACGAGCGGAAGGCCATGATGCAGAAGATTCCCGAGAAAGTGGTCGTCGTCGATCAGCTTCCCACCACCGCCACCGGAAAGATTCAGAAGTTCTTGCTTCGCCAGCAGGCTGCCGAACTGACCGGCAACGAGTAAGGCCACCAACACTTTCGGATACCACGAGCAGGGCTGTCGCAACGATGTTGCAGCAGCCCCCCGTTTCGTTCCCCCGACATCCGACGAATCACCTACGTGCTGCCCGACGGAAGTGAGTCGACGATCGACGTCCCGACCGGCCAGAGCATCATGGACGGCTCGGTCCGTAACAACCTCCCGGGGATCATCGCCGAATGCGGGGGAAGTTGCTCGTGCGCCACGTGTCACGTCATTCTCGACGAAGACTCCACGGGCCTGTTCGACGAGGCCACCGACGAGGAGCGTGATATGCTCGAATACCTCGAAGGGGTGCAGTCACATTCACGCCTGTCGTGCCAATTGATCGTCAACGGGCAGTGCGACGGTGTCCGAGTCGTCGTACCGGACACCAACGGCTGACTCAGGTGGTGCGGCGGGACGAGGTGTCGGAGTCGGTCATCTCGAGGTATCGGTAGATCGCCTCCGACCGGTTCATCGCCCCCAGCTTCCGCAGGATCTTCTTGACATGCGATTTCACGGTGAACACACTGATCACAAGTTCATCCGCAATTTCCGTGTTGGATTTTCCCGCTGCCAAGAGCTGGAAGACTTCGCGCTCGCGCCTCGTCAGTTCCGCCAGGCCCGGTGCGCGGCAATGGGAAGGCAGTGGCACCGGCGACAACGACGCAGCACCGGATCCACTCGGCTTTCCGAAGACGACTTCGGCGTTCGACAGTCCCTCGGCCTCACGACTTTCCTCTTGCAGGCGTTCGACGATCAATCGTTTCTGCTCGGTCAGTCGTTCGGACACCAGTGCCCGTTCGAAGAGGGTCCCGAAGCTGACGACGAAAGCATCGAGTAGATCCCGCTCGGAGATACTCGGGTTTCGTTCGTCGGCGCGACTGGCGTGAATCAGGCCGATGACCCCGGTGGAGACGGCGATCGGGGCCACGACATACCCTCCGGCACCGAAGACCGAGACACCTGCGACGGCCGAGGAATTCCCCGCCGAAAGCTGCGGATTCGGCAGTACGAGGACTGCAGCGCGCTTCTGGACTGCCTCGTCCTCCGGCGACCCCGGCGCTATCGCCGTCGACGCCAGTGCATTCACGTCGGGCGCAGAGCCCTTCTCGAACTGTGTCTCCACGATCGTCCACGCGTTGTCGTGGACCTCCGAGAGCAGCACACAGCCGAGGCCGGTCATCACGGCGGCCTCGGAGCACACGCTCCTGGACAACCCGGCCACTGTTTCGGCACCGCGCAGACGGCGGACGGCGCCTGCGAAGTCGGCGGCACCGACAACTCCGGACGAGGACGGTGCCGCGTGCAGACGGCGGCGGACATCTCGAATCTCGACGAGGAGCCGCCCGAGGAGCACCTTTTTGTCCGCTGGGATCGACGACAGTCCCCGAAGTCCTGCCTCCGTCGCCTCGTCCAGCATGGCGAGCACGAGGCCCGGTGACGCCTTCCGCGTCTCCGTCGGCGCCTCTGGCCCGAAACCGAATTCGTGACGCAAGCGACCGAGTAGCGAGACGGCGGTCGTCATGACTTCGGCGTCGCCTCGCGACCGTGCAGAACTCTGTGCCGGGGTCATCGTCGAGTCTGGTGGGAATAGAGCACTGCCGCCGCCGCCCGGGTCGGCACGCGCAGCTTCTTGAGGATGTGCTTGACGTGTGACTTCACCGTTCCCTCGGAAATCACGAGCATTTGCGCAATCTGATTGTTGGTGGCTCCGGTCGCGATGTGCGACAGGATCTCGCGCTCGCGGAATGTCAACACCGCATCGACCTCGACCGTGGACATCTCGTCGACGGCCCGCAGAGGGCTGCGAGGATGCTCATTCAGGCGAGGACGCAAGGCCAGTTCCGTCTTCTGCATGCGTTCGAGCATCGTATCGGTGGCATCGAAGGAGGCCGCGAGTCGCGACCTCTGCGCGTGGATCCGTTCCCGCAGTACCGCTTGCTCGTACACGAGAGCGAAGAATGTTGCGAAAGCGTCCAATCGGTCGCGGTCGTCCGGGTCGAGCGACTCCCGCAAGCCAGGACGATCGGCATGAACTAGGCCTATCACTCGGCCTTTGGAGACAATCGGTGCGGCGACATAGCTGGAGCATTGTGAGGCAATCACGATCTCTTTGAATGTCCGGTCGTCGTCTGCCGGTGTCGGGACGAGGGCGGGCACTCGCCTGCGAACGAGTTCCGTCTCCAGCCGCGCCTCCGACAACGAAAATTCCGCGCAATCCACGAAGTCCGAGAAATCCATCGGTGACCCGTCGAACTCGGGCTGCACGTGAAGTCTCTGCGGCCGCCACAGCGATCCACTGATCGCCGAGATCATGGCGCGCGCGAACGGGAGCGCCGAACAGATCGCCAGAGGTGCCGCCTGGACGATGTCGTCGGATGCGAGATCACGTAGCCCGGCCGCGGCGTCGTGGACGGCACGCAACTCGGCGGCACGGCTGATGGCCGCGCTCTCGGCACACCGCTCCTGGTGTTCTTCGATCCGGACCAGGAGGAAGCATGCCTCCTCGATGTCGGCCTCGGGCAGGCTTCCCTCGGTCAGCGCCTGTCCGAGTTGATGTCGGGCGGCGGCAAGTGCGGGGTAGACATCATCGAGACTCTGAGCACGGAAGGCCGGCCCGAGGATCTTCTGTGCCAGCTCTACGTACTCGTGTGCATGCTGGACAAGCTCCTCGTCTCGCACTGCGACTGACTGCTCGGTCCGAATCATTGCGCTCCGTAGTTCGGTCGCCTCACGACGTGGATTGCGTCACGGGGCAGACGTTCCTCACCCGGCAACCATTATATGTGACTGCCATCACTAAACACGATGCGTGCGCTGGAGGCAAGACGCGAAACGGGCACACCGCGCACAAGGAATCATTGCCCAATCACGTTGGGCAAGCGCGAGTTCTAGAGATCACTCCGAAGCGCCTCGGGGATGACCGCTCGCACAGAGCGCTCCTCCGGAACAATGATACCATTCAAAAGGTACGACCGAAAGGATTGCTGTGGACGCGGTGGTTTTGCGAGAGTTCGGTGCACCGGACGTCTTGACGCTGGAGTCGGTTGCCGACCCCGTCGCCGACCCGGGCTGGGTTACCGTCCGAGTGAAGGCGGCTGCACTGAACTGGCACGACGTACTCGTCCGCCAGGGCAGGTACTCGTCCCCATTACCCCACGTACCCGGAGCCGACGGCGCGGGAATTCGCACGGACACCGGCGAGGAGGTCCTCGTCCTCCCGTCGCTGTGGTGGGGCGATCGAGAAGCCGCTCCGAGCGCACGCTGGGAAATCCTCGGTGATCACCAGCGGGGCACGTACGCCGAACTGGTCCGTGTCCCGCAGGACTGCGTCGCCCCCAAACCCCGCGGCCTCAGCTGGGAACAGGCAGCCGCGCTGCCCCTCGTCGGACTCACGACGTATCGGGCTCTCTTCACCCGCGGCCGCCTCCGCGCCGGCGAGAATCTTCTCGTCCTGGGCGCCGGCGGCGGCGTCGCGACCATGGCGGTGATGCTGGCATCCGCGGTGGGAGCGCACGTGACCGTCACCTCGTCGTCGACGTCCAAGATCGCGCAGGCCAAGGAACTCGGCGCCGCGAACGGTGTGCTCTACACCGACCCCGAGTGGCCGGACGCCGCGCGAGCGCTGACCCCGGACGAGCAGGGGTTCGATCTCGTTCTGGACTCGGTGGGAACGTGGGAACAGTCCATCGCCGCGCTGCGACCGGGCGGCCGGTTGGTCGTGCTCGGGGCGTCACGCAGCGAGCTCGCCAGCCTCGACGTCCGGCCGTTCTACTTCGGCCAGTACGAACTGATCGGAACCACGATGGGCAGCCCGCAGGACTTCGCCGGACTTCTCACACTTCTCGACGCGAAGACCGTCGCGCCGGTTCCCATCAGCGCGGTATTCCCGCTCGCGGAGGCGGCGGCCGCGCACAAGCATCTCGAACAGGGAGGCGGATTCGGCAAGGTCGTCTTGTCACTCGCCTGAGAGCGGTGTCTATCATCGACCGCGACGTGGTTCGGTGACGAGGAGAGGACGCGCAGTGGCGAGTGAACTGCCGACGCCCGCCGACGACGATCGCGGTGATGTGGTCGACTGGATGCGCACCGAATGGGCGGGGTCGCAGGATTCGGCCGAACTGGAGTTCGCCACCACGATGGCGTTGCTGCGCACCCACCAATGGGTGGTCCGGGCCATGGACCAGGAGTTGCGCTCACTTCGGTTGTCGCGCAATGCCTACCTCATTCTGACGTCGCTGCAACTCTCCGAGGGCCGAACCCGCACGCTCGGCAAACTGAGCAAGTACCTGATGGTTCATCCCACCACGGTGTCGATGGCGGTCGACCAACTCGTGAAGGCCGGCCTCGTCGAACGGCGCGCGCACGCGACGGATCGCCGCACCGTCCTCGCCACGCTCACCCCGGCCGGTGTGGACGTGGTCGAGGATGCCAACACTCGGCTGGCAGGGGTCCGCTTCGGCCTGGCCTCGGTCGATACCGAGACGCTCGAATCCCTGGTCGAACAACTGCAACTCGTCCGTCGCGCCGTCGGCGACGTCGAAACCGGGCACTGAGACCCGCACCTCTTCTCTGCCGACAGGCCGACCGTGACGGCCTGCAGCGACCCGTCGGACACCTCTTGCCTCAAATGCTTTGGCGACCTACTATTCAAACCTAGAATACTTCTCATGGGGACGGACGGACCGCCCGGCATCCACTGCACGCCGGCGCTTCCTCTCCCACATCCCCGGCCAAAGCAACGCACAGGAGCACATTCCGATGGTTTCTTTCGCTTTCACCGACGAACACGAAGAGTTTCGAAAGACGCTGGCAGCGTTCAGCGATCGCGTCCTCCTCCCCGGTTACCGCGACCGAGCGGCATCAACCGAGTTCCCCTTCGACATCATGAAGAAAATCGGCGACCTCGGCCTGCTCGGCATCGGCCTGCCCGAGCAGTACGGCGGAACCGGCGCCGAAGATCCGGTTCTGCTCGGAATCGCGACCGAAACACTGGCATACGGCGACGTGAACATGGCGTCGGCGCCCGTCCAGATCGGCCTCGTCGCCTCGCAGTTGGCGCTGTGCCGGGACGAAATCCAGGAACGCTACCTTCCTCCCCTCATCAGCGGTGAGCAGACCATCGCCATCGCCCTGACGGAACCCGGGTCGGGTTCCGACGCGAGCGCGCTGACGACCACGGCAACAGCAGTCGACGGCGGATGGCGGTTGAACGGCGAGAAGACTGCGATCTCCTGGGCCATGAATGCCACCGCCGCACTCGTCTATGCGCGAGAGCCAGGATCCAGCCGTTCTCGCGGCGTCAGTTGCTTCGTCGTGCCACTCGACGCGGACGGCGTCACCGTCAGCCACATGCCGGGCATGGGCTGCCTCCCCTTGGGATGGGGCAGCATCCACCTGTCCGACGTCTTCATTCCCGAATCGCACCTCGTCGGTGAACTCGGTAAGGGATTCCACTCGGTCATGGAACACTTCGACTTCAGCCGCGCCGCACTCGGTCTGATGTGCCTCGGGGCCGCGAAACAAAGCCTGGAGGAAGCCGCCGCCTACGCCCAGCACCGGGAGACGTTCGGACAGCCCCTGTCCGAGCACCAGGGACTCGCGTTCCAATTCGCCGAGCACGCCACCTATCTGGAAGGCGCACGCTGGATCTGCTACCGGGCGCTGTGGCTTCGTGAGACCTCCCAGCCGCACACTGCCCTCGCCTCGATGAGCAAGTGGTGGCCGCCTGTCGTGGCCAAGAACGCCATCGAATTCGCCATGCGCGTCCACGGCAACCTCGGCTACTCGACGGAATCACCCCTGCAGCAACGCTACCGCGACGTCACCGCGTACCTCGTCGCGGATGGCACCGCCGAGATCCAGAAACGCATCATCGCCAAGGACATCTTTGCCCGCGGCACCGTCTCCCTCTGACCCACATCACTTGAACGGAGCACACCAATGACTACATCCGACATCGCCCCGCCGAAGGATCTGAAGGACTGCGGCGCCCTCGTCGTGGGCGGCACGGCCGGTATCGGTCTGGCGACCGCCGTGGGCCTCGCCGAGGCCGGCGCTCCGCGCGTGATGATCGTCGGCCGCAGCGCAGAGCGCGGAAGGGCAGCGCAGGAACGCATTTCGTCCGTCAATCCGTCGTGCGCCGTCACCTTCCTGTCTGCGGACGCGACGACCCTCGACGGCGCCGTATACATCGCGTCCGCAGCCGAGCGAATCCTGGGCGGCGTCGACATCCTGGTCTCGACGACCGCCCCCGATGTCCGGCCGGAACTCTTCGCGAACATTCCCACCGACGACATCGCACGGACCTTCAACCAACTGGCGCTGCCGAGCATGTATCTCGCGAGCGAGATCGTCCCGCACATGACGGCTCGAAAGGGCGGCGTGATCATCAACGTCGCGTCGGACGCGGCCAAGACCGCCACGCCGGGCGAGTCCGTGATCGGTGCCGCAAAGGCGGCCATTGTCATGTTCAGCCGCACTCTGGCCATCGAAGCCAAGCGCAACGGAATCCGCGTGAACGTCCTGACTCCGTCGCTCGTCAACGGAACCGGATCGACCGAACGGATCACCTCCGACGGATTCAGTGCAAAACTGTTCGCCAAGGCCGCACAGCAGGCGCATCTCGGCGTTCCGGAGTCGGAAGACCTCGCGGCCCTCGCCGTCTTCCTCACCTCCCCCGCCGCGCGGCGGCTCACCGGACAGGCCATCAGCGTCAACGGGGGTATCTCGGCGGCCTGAGTCCGCTCTGCGTCGCGTTGGCCGAGAAGTGGCCGGTGGTTCGAAAACCACCGGCCCACGGCCGCCCTATTGGTACACGGCGAATGCCTTGTTGGAGTTGAAGACGTCGGTCACCACGAGGTCCGACCATTCCCGGCGCAAGCCGAGTTCCTCGACCGCCCCGAGCATGCAGAACCAGTTCAGGATCTCGTGCTGGCCGGCGTCGACGACCTCTGCGCTGGTGTAGCTACGCATCAGCGCGAAGTCGTCTTCGAGCAGGGCCTTGTAGATGCGCATGTCGGCGTCGGTGTCGGGGCGCATGTGCCACAGCTTGTCTGCGAGGAAGGCGTGGGACCAGCTCGAGGAGGCGACGAACGCCACGCGGAGGTCGCGGTCGCGGAAATGCTGCGCGACCGCTCGACCCACTTGGAAACACCGCGCCGGCGTCGGGCCCGCCGGGTCGAGAACCTCCGACTCGATGTCGGCGAATCTGGCCAATCCACCCTTTCGCGCGATGGCGTGCTGCCCATAACAATTGACGGTCATCGGGATGAAGGGGTACGACATCTCCGCGCCGGCGTTCTCGTAGTCGAGGAATAGCTGTGTGTTGAGGATGGCGTGCGGAAAGTGTGCGCCGGCACGCTTCTTGTACGAGTAGGCCATGTCGAATCCGCGCTCGATCAGACCGTCCGTGAGTTGCCTGGCTCCAGCAACGTCACCGTGCATCACGATCTCGAAGTCGTCCGGCTTGCCCCAGACGTTCGGGCTACCCCTCTCATTCATCACCTCGAACGCGGGAACCTCGAGGTCGCCGTAGGCGAGCACACAGAACGGTGGCACCACCTCTTCGCGGAAGTTCTCGTACTGGTCGTCACCCCACACCACGACGACGTCGGGGGCGAATTCGTCGATTGCTTCACGGACCCGAGTCAGATCCGCCACCAGCTCCGCACGATGTGCGGCCGCAGCGGCCGTACCACCGTCGTCGGACCACTCGCGGCGCATGCGGTCCGGCCAATTGGCGGGATCCTTCTCCTCGGCCGGGATGTCCGGGTCGGTGAGGGTCCATCGCAGCAGGCCTGCCATGTGCTCGTCGGTGCCCGCCAGCAACGGGTAATGGGTCATGCCGCAAGCGAGGAATTCTGCCATGGGCCGTCCTTTCTGAGGTGACGCCTCGGGCGCCGTCAAACGCGCCGGGCGGGTCGCTCCCCCATCGTGTGACGCGCCGATACCGCACGCACCACAAGTTCCACTGCCCGGAACGCGGCGTCAGTCGTCGAACGGAAAGAGATCTCCTCTGCCCTGGGAAAGCATCTGGGCTGTGTCGCGGCTGATGCGGTGGGCGGTCAACTTGACGGCGTTGATCATCGACTCGGCGACCTGCTTCGACGAGTCGAACTGGACGGCGATCGCCCCCATCGGCCGGCCTTTGATCAGGACGGGCGCAGCGATGTTTCCCAGGCCCAGGACCACACCGTCCTTCTGGATCGCCGCCCCCGACACCCGTACGCGCTTCAGTTCGTCGGAGATCTGCACCGGATCCGTCACGGACTTGGGCGTCATTCCGAGAAGCGGGCCCGCCAGCAGTTCGGTGAGTTCGTCCTCGGGGAGGTAGGCCATCATCGCCCGGCCCATCGCGGACAGGTGCGCGGGGATCCGGGTGCCGACCTCACCGATGGGTCGCGTGTGATCCACGGCGAAGAGCGCCTGCAGCACGACGACCTCGTTGCCCCTGAGGACGCCGAAGTGCACGGATTCCTTCGACCACGCCTGCAACTGTGCCAAGTGCGGCAACGCGACCTCGCGCATTCCGTCCACCGGCATGGAGGAAACCAGCTGCAGCAGGCGGATACCGAGTCGGTACCCCGCACCGTGTTCCTCGATCACATCCAGCTCACCCAATCGCTGCAGCAATCGGTGGACCGTCGACTTGGGCAAACCTGTCTTACGGCTGATCTGAGTCAGGGTCAGAACCCGATCACGCTCGTTGAACGCTCCGATCACCGAGAACGCTTTCGCCAGGATGGAGGGAGGCGTGCTCTCCGCGCCACCGACGTCGTGCTTGTCCTCTGCCATGTGCACCATCCGGGCCTCCGCACTCTCCGCTCCGCCGACCCACGGGGAAAACCCACTGTAACGGCGGTCACAACGCGCCTGTTTTCAGGGTACGGGTTTCAGCGACCGGTTCCAGCCCCCGGAACAGCCGCGGCGGCCACCGTGCGGAGGCCCCTAACGTTCCCTCCGATCCGGCTTGCTCGACGACGTGGGTGAATCGGCGAAATGAACGGATGCACGCGACAGGAGGCCCTCGTGGTTCCACCCGGCACCATCGATGTGCATGCTCACTACTTCCCGCGAGACGCTCCTCCCCCCGAGGTCATCGCGGGATTCCCGCGAGCACCTCGATTGGTGGTCGACTCTCCGACGGAGGGAAGGCTGGTCCGCGGGTCCGACGATTTCCGCACCGTCCGGAGCGCCCTGTGGGATGTGCCGGCACGATTGGCGGACATGGACCGTGCAGGCGTGGCGGTGCAGGCGATCTCCCCGGTTCCTGTCATGCTGGAATACGACGCTCCAGCAGCGCCATTCGCCGGCTACTGCCGCTGGGTCAACGAATCCGTCGCCCGTGCGGTGGACGACGGCGGCGGCAGGCTCGTCGGGATCGGCACGGTCCCCGTTGCTTCGCCTCGTGAATGCCTGGCCGAATTGCGTTATCTTTCGGAAGTTCTGGGGCTTCGTGGGATCGAGATCGGCACCCACATCGGGGGAATGGAACTGGACGATCCAGAGTTGGAGTACTTCTTCGACGCCGTCGACGGCCTCGGACTCGCGGTCCTGGTCCATCCCGTCGACGGTGGCGGCGGCGCGGTCCGCCGTTCCGGATTCACCTACGACTTCGGACTGGGGATGCCGTCGGACACCGCGTTGGCGGCGACGGCCCTCGTCTTCGGAGGAGTCCTGGACCGCCACCGTGGCCTCCGCATCGCCATGGTCCATGGATGCGGCACCTTCCCCTGGGCATACCCGAGACTGCGCCTCGGCGCACAGATCGCCGGCACTCACACACCGGAGGAGCTGGACCACCTCGTATCGCGGCTGTATGCAGACACATTGGTGTTCGATGCGGCCCACCTGCCGGCCTTGGTGCATCGCTTCGGCCCGAACAGGGTGCTGCTCGGCAGCGATCACCCGTTCATCCCGGGCCAACCCGACGGCGGCCTGGCGGACTTGGATTCTGCGGCAGAGCATTTGCCTCCCGGAGCGGTGCCGAGAATCCTGCGCGACAACGCGCTCGAGTTCCTCGGTCTGTCTTCCGGCGAGCTCGTCACCGATCACTTCTCACCGATAAAGGAAGATCACTATGGCACTCACTGATGAAAATCTCGTCGACGTTCCCGGGCTCGCCAGCCGCTGGGTACGACTGGCGAACGGCGCCCGCGCGCATTACATGACTGCCGGCACGTCAGGCCCCGCCGTGGTCCTGCTCCACGGCGGTCTGCCCGGGTCGTCCGGCCTGGCGGGGTGGCGCTTCATGGCGCCCTACCTCGCGGAGCACGGTTTCCGCGTCTACTGCCCCGACATGCCCGGCTTCGGCCTGTCTGACACGCGGGAAGAGTATTGGCCGGACGGCATGGAGTCGTTCGTCGACTTCATCGACCAGTTCGCCACCGCTCTGTGCCTCGACGAGTTCCATCTCGCCGGAAATTCCATGGGCTGCATGAACACGGTCAACTACACGGTTGCACACCCGGACAAGGTCAAGAGTTTCATCCTGATCGCGGGAGATGTCGGCGACGTGGTTCCGGAGCACCTGACCCCACCGGCCGGCGAGTTCCGCCTCACCGCCTACGACGGCACCCGTGACGGAATGCGCACGATGATGGAGGCGATCATCCATCGAGGCGAGGCGATCAGCGAAGATCTGATCGACATGCGTTACCTTTCGGCGAGGGACCGGATGGATGCACACGCGAAGTTCTGGCCCACTCTCCTGCAGTACCGCCGGATCACCGATTGGACGGACGAGAATCGCGCCGCCCGTCTGGTGACGAAGGGGCGTCTGGACCGGTTGAGCACGCCCGGGCTCTACCTCTACGGCCGACAGGACATCCTGACTCCGGTCGAGTGGGGGTATGTCCAGGAAGATCACCTGCCCAACGTCCAGTTCTTCTATCCCGACGAGTGCGGTCACCAGGGTCAGACCGACCGACCCGATTTGTTCAACCCGGTCTTCCTGGAGTTCTTCCGGGACGGCAAGGTGTCCGGGGATCTGGCCGACGCCGCGGGCGTCTCGGATCGCCGCCCCGAGTTGCCGCTGATCGATCGCTCCCTCGTTACTGCCTGACTGTCCCACCCGAAAGGCCGACACCGGATCTCAGGATCCGGTGTCGGCCTTTCGGCCGTTTCTGTCCATCGCCGTGAGGTGTTCCAGCCGCCGGAACCATGCACACTCCGGACGCGGCGGGTGGCTACGTTTCGACTATGTCCTTCCTGATCGTCGGCGCCTCGGTTGCAGGCACCAGAACAGCAATCGCTCTGCGGCAGCGTGGTTTCGCCGGGCGCATCGTGCTCGTGGAGAGCGAGGAGCACTGGCCGTACGACAAGCCCCCGCTGTCCAAGGATCTCCTGGCCGAGGGAGATGTTCCGGACGTCCCGCGCCTCCTCACCCCCGAACTCGCAGCGGAGTTCGACCTCGACGTCCGGCTCGGTGTACGCGCCACCGCCCTGGACCCCGAACGGCAGGTGGTGGTCACCCACACCGGCGAGGAGTTCTCGTACGAGCGGTTGGTGATCGCGACCGGCGCCCGAGCCCGGACCCTGCCGATTCCCGCCGAACTGGCCGGGGTTCACACATTGCGCACGCTCGACGACGCGACCGCGCTACGAGACGCTCTCGCCGGCGGGCCACGGGTGGCCGTCGTCGGGGCCGGGTTCATCGGCGCCGAATTTGCCTCCGCGGCACGAGGGCGTGGGCTCGACGTCACCCTGATCGAGGCACTCGAGGTCCCGATGAGCCACATCTTCGGCGACGAGGTCGGCCACGAGATCTCCTCGCTCCACACCCTGGGCGGGGCCCGGCTCGTCACCGGAGCGCGGGTCGAGCGGTTCCTCGGCAGCGAGCGGGTCGAGGGGGTCGTCCTCGCCGACGGAACGGAAGTTCCCGCCGACCTCGTCGTCGTCGGCGTCGGTGCTGAACCGAATACGCGGTGGCTCGCGGGCAGTGGGCTTCCCATCGACGGCGGGGTGCAGTGCAACGACCGCTTCGAGGTCGACGGCTTCCCGTCGATCTTCGCCATCGGCGACCTCGCCCTGCGTCGGCATCCTCTGTTGGGTGTGACTGCTCGGATCGAGCATTGGACCAGTGCCGGCGAGCAAGCCGACGCCGTCGCGGCGATCGTCACCGGTGCCGAGCCCTCTTCAGCGCAGCTTCCGTACGTATGGTCCGACCAGTACGGCTCCCGGATCCAGATTGTCGGGATGCCCTCGCTCGGCGCACTCGCCCATCGTGAGGGGTCGATGTCGGAGGGCCGGTTCCGTGCCGTCTACACCGACGCCGACGGCAACCCGGTAGCGCAGGTCAGCGTCAACGACGCCCGAGTCGTCGCTGCATTTCGCAAGAACCACCGTCGCGGCGGGAGTCTCGTGGACCTCGTCGGCGAACAGACTCCCGCCCGATAAGGAAGGCACCATGCGCCAAATTCAGCATTTCAAAGGTGGCCCGGACAAGATCCTTCACATCGAGACCGAGGGCTGCAAGGTCAACGTGATCATCGGGACCCACGACCTGAGCAACGAGGTCTTCACGACCGTGGAGATTCTGCCCGCCGAACCGGACGACGACGGACGGAACTGGATGGCAATCGGTCCCACCGCCGTGCTGGTCGTCCCGGCCACCGGCTCCGATCCCGACAGTTGGCTCTTCCGAGATATCGCCGCAGCCAACCCGACACCGCACCAGAACGGATCCTCCTCATGACCGCAGAGCAATTCATCATCGACGACCGCGAGAACAACCTGTTCCGGGTCAACCGCGAAGCCTTCACGTCGGACGACGTGTTGCAGCGCGAGCGAGAAGAGATCTTCGGCAAGACGTGGCTGTATGTGGGTCACGAGTCCGAGATTCCCGGCAAGAACGATTTCCAGACCCGCGACGTCGGCGGCCGGCCGGTGATCTTCAACCGCGACCGCAACGGTGACGTGCGGGTGCTGCTCAACACCTGTCTGCACCGCGGGTCCTCCGTCTGCCGGCACTCCTCGGGTAACGCCAAGATCTTCACGTGCTTCTATCACGGCTGGGCGTACCGGAATTCGGGTGAGCTGGTCAACGTGCCCGGCAACGAGGACTACAAGAGCGACCCGGCAGCGGTGTACAAGGGTCTGCAGTCCCCCGCACAGGTCGACTCCTACCGCGGACTCTACTTCGTGAACTTCGATCCCGACGCACCCGACCTCTTGACCTTCCTCGGTGAAGCCCGCTACTTCATCGACCTCGCAGCCGATCAGTCCCCCGAAGGCGTCGCCATCCTCGAGGGCACCCACAAGTATTCGCTGAAGGCAAACTGGAAGCTTCTCGTCGAGAACAGCATCGACGGATATCACGCCAAGTCCGTGCATCACACCTATTTCGAGATGATGATGGAACTGGGTGCCACACCCCCGATGCTGGGCCAGGACACCGTCAACGGTGTGGCACCGGCCGGCATGGGCACCGAATTCCCGAACGGTCACGCCACGTTGATGTATCCGGCAAACGGCCTCCCCCTGGCCACCGACAGTGTCAAGCAGACCCTCGCCGGCCTGCGATCACAGGCAGAACAGGCCTTCGGTGAAAACTACGCCAACGCGATGTTCGGACTTGCACGAAATTCGGTGTTCTTTCCCAGCCTCATTCTGATCGACCTCAGCTTCGGACTGACGCTGCGCACGTTCTACCCGGTCAGCGCATCGGAAACCCTCGTCACCGGCTGGCAGATCATCCCCAAGGGTGTCGACGAAGAGTTCGTCAGATATCGCATCGACAACGCGCTCACGTTCTGGGGACCGGCGGGGCTCGCAACCCCGGACGACGTCGAGGCGCTCGAGCAGGCCCAGAAGGGGTTCGGCGCACGCGGCGAGGTCGGCTGGTCCGACGTGTCGAAGGGAATGGGCAAGCCGGTGCCGGCGGCCAACGACGAACTGCAGATGCGGTCGTGGTGGCGAGAATGGAACAGGCGCATCACCGGAGAACAGCTCCCCACCGAGGGCACGTCCTTCGTTCCCTTCGACAAGCAGGGTGTCGATGCCTGACCTCGCTCGATCATGCCGAATCGTCAACAACGCAGCTCGTCATCTCAGAAGGACATCCCTATGACTTCCGTGTCGGAAACCCCGTCCATCACCACTCGTCATGCAGTCGAGGAGTTCCTCTTCCACGAGGCCGGCCTGATCGATCAATGGCGGCTCGAGGAGTGGCTCGACCTGTTCACCCTGGACTGCACGTACGAAGTGCCCGCCACGGACCGTCCGGACGCGGACCCCGGTCTCACCTGGTCGCTCATCCACGACGGCCGGACCATGCTCGAACAGCGCGTGATCCGGCTCAAGAAGCCGGAAGCGCACGCGGAGTTCCCGCATTCCCAGACGAGCCGGATCGTCGGTAACGTGCGAATCCTGACCGAATCCGAGGACAGCGTCTCCGTCACCGCGAATTTCATCATCAACCGCGCCAAGGCCGGGAAATTCGACACATACGTGGGCCGCTACGACTACGACTTGGTTCCCCGGAATTCGTCGTTCATGATCCGCCGGAAACGGGCCGTCCTTGCCCACGACATGCTCGATCCCCAGGGCAAGATCAGCTTCATCATCTGAACGCATCCGCGCTGTACGAAAGGCCGACCATGGCACCAGAAATGTCCACCGAAGCTCTGATCTTCGCTTGCAACGCGGACGATCTGACCGACGGTGAAAACCTTCGGTTGGAGGCGGACGGCGGGATCGCCGTCTTTCGCGTCGACGGCGAATTCTTTGCCACGTCTGATTCCTGCAGCCACGAGAAGTGGTCGCTGGGCGAGGAGGGCGAACTCGAGGGGCACGAGGTGCTCTGCACGCTCCACATGGCCCGCTTCGACGTCCGCACCGGGGCGCCTCTGTGCTTTCCCGCGGTGCTGGCGCTGAAGAAGTACCGCACCGTGGTGACCGACGGCCGGGTGTACGTCGCACCGAGCGAAGACTGAACACCCTCGCGCCCAGTGCATTCCAGCGGAAGGTAGTACTACCACATGAACAGGTTCAAAGGCCGGACCGCGATCGTCACCGGGGCCGGCAGCGGAATCGGACGCGCCATCGCCGTGCGGCTCGCGGATGAGGGCGCGGACCTCGTCCTCGGAGATCTCAGTGCGGACGCGGTAGAGGCGGTGGCCGAACACCTTCGGCCCGGCAACGCGGCGTCGGTGACCACGGTGGTCGGGGACCTCTCGCGACGGGAGGACGCCGCCGAACTCGTCCGGCGGACGGTCACCGAGCGCGGCGCGGTCGACGTGCTGGTGAACTGTGCGGGCGGCGGTGTCATCCTCCCGACGTTCGACCACACCGAGGAGACGCTGCGGGCCACCATCGACCGCAATCTCTGGACGACCCTCTACACCACGCTCGAAGCACTCCCCCACATGGTCGACGCCGGGTACGGCCGGATCGTCCACATCGGGGCGGAATCCGTGCGCAACGGGCTGTACCGTCACGCGATCTACAACGCCGCGAAGGGCGGGGTTCACGCCTTCGGAACGGGGCTCGCCCGCGAGTTCGCGGATTCCGGCATCACCGTGAACACGGTCGCTCCGGCGTGGATCGAGACGCCGGAGGCGGCCGCGAAGCTGGCGTCCGCGGCCCCCGAGGTGAAAGAGGACATGGCGGTCTTCGGCGCGCAGATGCGCAACCTCATCCCGATGGATCGACCGGGAACAGTCGAAGAGGTCGCTGCCGCGGTCGCCTTCGTCGCCTCGGAGGAGGCCTCCTACGTCACCGGTCAGGTGATCAGCGTGAACGGTGGGTGCTCGATGCTGTGACCCGCGAGACGACGTCGAGGCGACGGAACTCCGCCACCTCGACGTCGTGGTCTCGAACGTCTACAGCGTTTCGACCAGCCCACCGTCCACCGGCAGGGTCACGGCATGAATGAAGTCGGCATCATCGCTGACGAGGAACCTCTGGGCCCGCACTCCGGCTCTCAGTCGAACAGTGCGACGAGCCGCTGCCCACCGACTTCACCGCGGGCCAACTGCTCCAGGCCGGAACCGATGTCAGCGAAACCGATCGACTTCGTCGAGATCGTCAGATCTCCGGACGAGATGAACTTCAAGACCTCGACCGTGTCGGCGGGTGTTCCCCCGATCGACCCCCGCAACTCCACCTCTTTCATGGTCAGAAGATGCGTGTTGATGGTTGCTTCCGACCGTCCGAGGCCGACCTGGACCACACGTCCACCATTGTTGACAACTTCGATTGCACCGGCAGTTGTCGTGCCGAATCCTGCGAAGTCGACAATCAGGTCGAGTTCGAACTCGGCAAGTTCCTTGACATCGCCGACAACCTGCTTGACGCCGCGTTCGATTCCGGCCGCGTGGACGCGGGGATTGATCTCGGCTGCGTACACCTCACCGCCGCCGAGCACTGCCAACCGCGCGGCAGTCATCCCGAGTCCACCGAGGCCGATGATCCCCACCTTCGTTCCGGGACGCAGTCCACCGCGAACGAATACCGCGTGGTATGAGGTCATCCCGGCGTCGGTTGCCGCGGCCGCCTGTTCGAACGGAACCTCGTCTGGAAGGGCGATGATCTCACTCGCAGGCGCCAGAGTCTTTTCGGCGTACGCGCCGTGGCGGCCGACTCCGATGTTCTTCTGTCCGAGAACTCCGCTCTTCCCGTCTCCCATGGCGCTGACTGCGACACGCTTGCCGACCGACACGTTGTCGACCCCGTCACCGACGGCGGAGACGATTCCGGCGGCTTCGTGACCGAGGATGATGGGGGTGAAGCCGAGGATCTCAGCCATCGTCCCGTCGGTGATGCCGACGTCCGTGTGACAGAGACCGGCCGCCGCAAGATCGACGACGACCTCGCCGGGACCCGGGGTAGGATCGGGGACATCGACAAGCTCGATCGGCGACCCGACACCGTTGAAAACCCACGCTTTCACGTTGAACTCCTTGACTTCTGGCTCGTACCGTCTTGGCCGATGCTGCTACTTGATCAGGAAGCCTGCATCGACCGGCAATGCAATTCCTGTGACGTACCGGGACTCGTCCGAGGCGAGGTAGAGAACGGCGTTGCTGATGTCGATCGAATCGACCCACGGGATGGGAAGAACGTTCGCGGCGCGGTAATTGGAATCGGGCTTCTCTGCGTCGGCACGGCTCGGGTGCTCGAGATGGGGCATGAAGAGCTTCATGACGGTCTCGTTCTGGATCATCGGAGTGTCGACGTTGGTCGGAAGCACCGAATTGACTCGGATGAATTGCGGTCCGAGTTCGAGTGCCAGTGACTTCATCAGTCCCAGGACACCGTGTTTGGCAGCGACATAGTGACCGAGGTTCTGCACGCCGGCCGCTCCGGCGGCGGATGAAGTCAGAACGATGGACCCTCCGCGTCCACCCGCCACGATGTGCGGGACTGCAGCGTTCACCGTGTGAAACACCCCGGTCAGGTCGATATCGATCACGTCCTGCCAAGTTTGTTCGGGCAGACCGACGATCGGCCCGGTCGACGCGATCCCGGCGTTCGCGGAGACGATGTCGAGTCGTCCGAGTTCGGCGACGCCTTCGGCCACGGCGCTCTCGAGTGCAGAACGATCCCGGACGTCAGCCTTGATCGCGACGATGCGTCGGTCGAGTTTCTCGACCAGGACGACAGTCTCCTGCAAGTCCTCTTCCGTGCCCATCGTATGATCGGCGCTCGCAACCTGGTCGCAGATGTCGATCGCGATGATGTCCGCGCCCTCTTCGGCCAGCCGGATCGCATGGCTGCGGCCCTGTCCCCGCGCCGCTCCGGTGATCAGCGCGACCTTGCCTTCTACTCGTCCCATCGTGGGCTCCTGTCAATGCTCGGGTTATTGGTTGTGAACGTCGGGATCGGGTCAGCTCAATCGGCTGGTGTCGACGTATACCCGCCAGCTGATGATGTCGGAGCCGGCGAGCTCCACGAACGACGAGCCTTTGACCTTGACCTCGTTATCTTCGGAAAAGAGGTAGGACACTGTGATTTCGACGGCGACGGTGTTCTTCGCCGAGTCGACGACCAGGAGGTCAAGTTGATGGAGAACGGCGTGGAAGTTGCCCTTCCACGCCGACACGAATGCATCGATCGCCTCGACTCCCGCGACGGGGTCGACGTCGTTGAAGGCGAAGACTGCATCAGCGGCAAGCCGGCGCCGGAACACCTCCGGGTCGTTGGCATCCACCTCCCGGTAGAACGCGCGGATGGTCGACTCCAGGTCGATCGTCGTCTGAGTCATGTTCTTTCCTCTCTACGGCCGGTCACGCTCGAGTGATGTGCTGTGCCGCGAGGTACGCGGCGCATTGGATGAATCCGATGGTGTGCCCGCCGGCCCAGTAGGCCTCGCCGGACGGTGTTGCAGCGCAGTTTCCGACGGCGTAGAGCCCCGCGATGGGTGTGCCGTCGGGGCGAACCACCTGACTGTTCCTGTCGACGCGGGGACCGCCGGCGGTGTCGATGAGTGCCGGCCCCAGAATCGTGGCGTAGTACGGTCCCCGGGCGGTCAGCGGAGCCATCATCGGGTTGGGCCCTTCCCCGACGCCGAAGTAGGCGCTGAGGGCCTGCTCGATCGGCGTGGATCCCCGGGCGAAATCGTGGTCGACACCTTCGGCGGACATCTCTGCCCACCGATCGACCGTCGCGGTGAGGGTGGTACCGAAATCCGCATCCAACTCCACCTGGCCGGTGTATTCGCGGAGGCTCCCGAGCCGCTCGGCGATTCCCTTCTCGAGGTCCGTCAGCGAATCGGCGCGAATGACCCAGTAGTCGTCCGCGCCCTGCGGCGGGATCGGGTTGCCGAAACCTTCCCCGCCGAAACGCCGGGCCCGATCGTCCCAGATCGCGATGAGCGGGTTGTTGGGATAAGTGCCTCGCTGACTGTCCCAATCGAAGAACACCCGTGCAAAGTCGTGGTAGGGCACCTTCTCGCTGACGACACGCTTACCGAACCGGTTGACGATGATCATCGAGTCGCCCGGGATCATGAACGAGCCGCGGACCGCCGCCGGATCGCGCTGAAGGCGCTCGAGAACCATCGGCGCACGCATGCCCACGTTGAGGTTGGCAAGGTCTGCGCCGACATCGCGCGCGATCGAGAGGAGGTC
This sequence comes from Rhodococcus sp. NPDC056960, assembly GCF_042674125.1. Classification (NCBI taxonomy): domain Bacteria; kingdom Bacillati; phylum Actinomycetota; class Actinomycetes; order Mycobacteriales; family Nocardiaceae; genus Rhodococcus; species Rhodococcus sp. NPDC056960. Next base: position 51,946 of record NZ_JBHURF010000013.1, read on the forward strand.
TCCGGTGTTCGTCCGGGCCGCGCAACCGCCGACGTAGGAATGGTCCAGGAATCGCAATCGCAGTTGTGGGTCCTGTGTGAAGCCGCCCGTCGCGAAGATCACGCCACGGCGTGTCCGGATACGACTCGTTCGGTCCGCCGTCTCGACGACGGCACCGCTGATCGCGCCGTTCGAGTCCTGGACGAGGTCGATCACGCGGGACTCGGTACGAATAGGAACGTCGGCGTTGCGGCACGCTCGGGCCAACGTATCGATCAGGATGGATCCACCCGCGGGACCACCCTCGCTCTCCTCGGGAAAGAGGACGCGTCCTGTCGGCGCCGCGTCCTCGGCAAGGTGCGCGTAGTAGTCCGGGAAGTCCGCGGCATGTCCGAACTTCAGCCCAGCGACGTTTTCGTACGCTTCGGCCGCATCGGAGGCGTTGTCGTAGAAGGCCGCCAAGCCCTCGAACTCCCACTCGGGCAGACCCAGAGTCGGGTGGTCGGGGTTGTACAGACGCGGTCGGGACAGCTTCGCCATATACCGGAGGGCGTCGTCCCGTGGATCGGTCCTACCGCTGGCACGCAGATACTTGTTGTTCGGAATCCACATATAAGCCGCGGATTTCGCGGTGGTGCCGCCGATCGTGGCAGCCTTCTCGACGACGGTGACGTCGGCACCGTTCGCCGCAGCGATCACGGCAGATCCTAAACCTCCAATTCCACTTCCCGCGATCAGAATATCGACGGTCTCGTCCCACTCTCGAGTCATAACCAGCCTTTCACAGCATCAGTTCCGGAACGGAATTGCCCGGCCACCCTCAGCGCGACAACACAAGGGAAGGCGTTCCGATGTCTACCTGAACTACGTTCAACGAAAGTTGTTTCAATACAACAATATTCAGAGGCCACGCGGCGCTGCAGAACGTACTCGCGTGGATGATCGGCCGAGCTCATCCTGGAGAAGGCTGGACGCACTGCGCATCGCAAAGCTCCTTCTACCGTCAGCGATCTCGTCGAACAGAACCCGGTCAACCGAGATGCCGGCCCGCTCAGGTTCCTTCCGACGACCCACCGTGTGGCGTGTGCCACAATTACAGCTCAACGATGGCGAAGTACGCACTGGGATAGAACCCAGGGTTATCGCCCAGGATTGGTCCAGAAACCAACGGCGGCGCGAAGACCAACGCCCTGTACCGCCGACCCTCGCCAGACTGGCGGTATCGCGGCACTTCGAGCCAGTCGCGGACCGTGAGTGCGGGGATTGCGGGAGGTGCCCGAGTCGGCGCGCGCGTGAGACCGCCTCGACCCGGGTGCGGGCATCCAGCTAGCCCATGGCTCCACGCAGATAGCGCTTCACCGTTTCCAATTTGATCGATAGTCGCTGCGCAACCATCGCGTTGGTGCATCCGAGTCCAACATGGGTGAGGACGTCGATCTCACGACCGGCCGAGGTGATCTCGGTGGCGGGAAGGTCGACGCAGGACAGGCCGACGAGTGTGTCGGCGAGAGCGAGCAGGCTTGTCGCGACTGCCGAGTCCGGGGCGGTGCGCATCAGTGCCCGCAGCTCGGTGTGGACTTCGCGGACACCTTCGATCAATTCGGTTGTTGTCGGTGCGTGCCCACCATCGACAGGTGTGTCGATCCACTCGACCCGTCGATCGACTTCATCTCGAATTGTGAACTCGGTCGCGAATCGGTCCCCGGCGCCGGCCAGCATATCGAGAGTTCGCCCCCTGATCGGGGTGGACTGCCGAAGTGCGGCGTACATGATGGCCGGCGATTGGCCGCCGACCACCACCGGTATCGCAATGACAGATCGCAGTCCTTCGTTGATGACCGGCCGGTCGTCGTCGTGGGTGATGGACGGTGCCGTCGCGTAGTCGAGACCACTGGCGCCGAAGCGGGGTGATCGCGCGCCCACCCCGTCCCAACCTCGGCGCAATCAGTAGGCCGCGCAGTCCGGCAGTCCTGATTCCGAGTGTCTCGGAGATCTTCGGGATTCCTCGGAGACAGGGCCGCCGAATTACCGCGGGAGTCTCAAACCCCGCTGCGATGAGGCGTGGCTCGGCGCGCAGGGCATCGGCATCTCGAGGTCGGAGCAACCGCGCCGGAACTTCGGCCTCTGAAACCGGTACCACGACCTCCTCCGGGCAGGCGCCCAGTACCCGTTATACGAAAAGATAGTGATCCAACATGATTCACCCTTGCCAGAATTGGATACTCGAGGTTGTCGGGTCCCGAGCAGTCCTCCCGCCGTCGGCAGACAGTCGCGGGCGCTGAGACGCTCACGTTTCCCGGCTGAGCGATAGCTGCCCGGTGCGCTGAGTCGATGTCGGCGTGGAGGCCGATCCCGGCCGGCGCAAGATGTGCAGTGTGTGGCTCGACGAGGAGCAGACCCCCGGAGGCAGGGTCTGCTGTGGACGGTCTATTGCGTGGTGCCAGAGACAACGGGGCTGGGGTCCATGAAGATCAGGTATTCGGTCACTTGGTTCTGCTCGACGCGGGTGCGCGTCACGGCCGGGAGTGTGAAGGATTCACCGTTCAGCAAGGTGTAGGTCACCTCCACCCGGAGGGCGGCCACGTTGCCTTCCGACCATTCTTCGACGATCTCGTGGCGCATCGCCGCCACCGAGGTCAGGTACTGCGCTACCCAGGATTGAATCGCGTTCTTGCCGATGACGGAGACGTTGTTGCCCATGCGGAAGACGCAGTCGTCGGAAAGAATTCGAAGAATGCTGCGATGTCGGAGTCGGCGGCTTGGAGAAGTTTGCGGGTGGTCTCGACCTCGGTTGTAACTGTGGTCATCGCGGACTCTCTTTCTCTGTTGATGTGACGTATGGGGCCCGGCAGTGCGGGGTCGATCTGAATACGAGACGGGCACGACCTGGGGAGCGTCTGCAGCACTCAGGCCCAGTGCACAGTCTCGGTGGGGTCGATTCTCACCGGGGTGTCCGGATGTTGACGACGAGGATGGATCTCCAGGTTGTTCCGGAGAAAAATACGGTGTCCATTCCTGCGGAGTCGAAGCCGGTCATCGGACCGGCCGCCACGCCCGCGGCACGGATGACGAGAATGAAGTATCCCGCCGGAAGATCCGCGTTGAAGCCGCCGGTTCGCTCCCGATGTCGTCTTCGCGCGGTTACCCTCGTCCAGGTGCTCGAGCAGTCTGCGTCGGCCGTCGTCGCTGCGCACGAACTGCACGAGCATCGGTTGGGAGTTCGCGCCCCATGAACAGTAGGTGTTTGGCTGCGTCGTCGAGAAATTCGAACGTCGGGTTACTGCGCACCACTGTTGTCTTCTCTGGATTCTTGGGGTCGATGCCGATTCACCCTGTGATCGACTCGGATGCGGTGGCAGCAACAGCTCGTCAGAGGAGCGGATCGGTCACGGGCAGGTCGAGGGTGAACCGGCCGATCGTCTCCGAGGCCGTGTCGATGTCGAGGAAGGCGTGCACCGACAGGACGGACAGGTCGCGGAAGAACCGCTGGATTGGTGCGGAGTTCCGGTACCCGTCGCCACCGATGCCGCGAACCATGTCGTTGAGGGCGTTACGGGCCAGGTCTGCCAGATAGGCTGCCTTCAGCTTCATTTCGGCACGATTGCGGGGATCGGACTGCTCGGGTCGCTGCGCGGTGAGGCGCTCGAAGAAGGCGTCGAGGAGTGATTCGGCTGCGTCCGCGGCGGCCAGCGCCCGACCGAGCCGCATCTGGGCGGCTTGCTTACCGGAGGCCTTCTCCTGACTGATGGTTCCCTGACGATCCCGGGTGCGCTGAACGAACGCGTCCGCCGCGCCCCGCAGTGCACCGACGACCACAGGGGTAACCTCGGCCATCGCGAACGGCAGGAACGGCAGGTGGTACATGGGGTTGGGGTGGATCAGCTGTCCGGGAGCGGTACCGGCGAGGGCGAGGGCGAACGGTCCGGTGCGGTAGTCCGGGACGAAGACGTCGTCGACGCTGATGTCGTTGCTGCCGGTTCCGGACATGCCGGCTATGTACCAGGTGTCGAGGATCTTGACATCCTCGCGGGGCACGAGGAACCACAATGGGGTGGGGGCACTGCCTTCCTCGAACACGACTCCGGCGAAGGTGAACCATTCGGCGTGCACCGAGCCGGAGTTCCATGCCGTCTGCCCGGTGATGCGGTAGCCGCCGTCGACCTTCTGCACCTGCCCGAGAGGGGCGGCGGTGCCGGCAGTGAGGGTGTAGGGCTTGTCGGCGAACACTTCCCGTTGGGCCTGTTCGGTGAAGATGTTCACCCGCCAGGCCGCTCCGATGTAGAAGGAGGTGACCCATCCGGTCGACGGGCAGGCCGCGCTGATGGTGCGGACGATCTCGGCGGCGACGTCGAGTCCGAGTTCGAGTCCGCCATAGGCCTTCGGCGTCAACGTTGCCAGGATTCCCGAGTCGATGAGGTCGGTGATCGTCTCGTCGAGGGGAGCGCGATTCTCCTCGGTCTTCTGGGCACGTTCGGCGAAGGCTGGTGCCAGGGCGTGCACTCGGTCCATGAGCTCGGTGCGGGTGATGTCCATTGTTTCCTCCGGTGTGGGTGGGTGACTGTTTCGTGTGGCCGGGGTGCGCACAGCTCAGCGCAGGCGAGGACCGAGCCGGTGGTGTGGGGGTGCTGGTGAGTTTGGGCGTGCGGGTCGCTGCGGCCTCGCGGAGGGTTCAGTGGACGTCGTTCTCCAGGTCCGGACCGGCGACCAGTGTGAGCCCGTAGCGGTCGGCAAGGTTCTCGGCATCGCTTCGATCGCCGACACTGGTTGGGTCGGCGATGCCGTCGAGGTCGGCGAACACCGCGCCCGAGTACTGGGTTGCCGCCGCGTCGGTGAGCGCGAGGGCAAGGGAGGCAGCGGTCAGACGCGCTCGAAACTCCGCTGGTGTCACGCGAACCGGGACCAGGTGCCCGGGCCTGGCGAGGTCGTCGGCCACCGTGGTCGGGTCGGCGAGGGTTCGGGCGGTGTGTGCCCGGTCGGCGCCAGAAATCCCGGTGGTAATACCGGCAGCGGCGTCGACGGTGCCACATTGGCCATGACCGAGGGTGGACATGGTTCGAAGCGTGGGTGTCGCTTCGGGCAGTATGAGACGGTCACAGATCTGTTCGTGCAGCGCCACCTGCAGAAATCCTGTGGTGTGGCGGATCAGGAAGGCCATCTGCTCGGTGGTCGTGGCACCGGCACACCCGACGAGCACGACGCGGCGGTGATGGCTGAGAACAATCAGCTCGCCGTCGGCGAGGGTGCGAGTACCGGCGGCGATCGTCGACCATGCCCGTTGGCGCGAGGCGTGAAGCGGGAACGAGATCGTCATGGCGTGATTCCTTGCTGCGCGGTTGAGCTGGTCGCGGCGGACTGATCGAGTGGTTGGGGCTACACGGATTCGAGCGCCGAGTGCGTGCCGAAGACGCGACGGTGGTAGGTAAGCGGATCGCTGTAGTGGTTTTCCGCCGCGACGACGTGGCCGAGAACGACCACGTGGTCTCCGCCCTCGACGAACTGGTCGACGTGACAAGCGATCCACCCGGCGGCGCCTGCGATACGGGGGAGGTCGTGGTCGAGGTCCCACCGCACGCCGTGGAACTTACCTACTCCACCCTTCTTCGCGAACTTCAACGCGGTGCCGTGTTGGTTGCTAGCCAACACATTCAAACCGAACTTTCTCGATGCCGTGATGAGTTCGAGCGTCTCGGATCCCTTGTCCAAGGAAACCAGGACCATCGGAGGTGTCATCGACAGGGAGGTGAAGGCGCTGACGGTGGTGCCGAAGGGCAGGCCGCCGTCCATGGCGGTCACCACGGCGACCGGAGTCGCCACGTGCGCCATCACATCCTTGAACGCTTCCTGGACAGGACTCGAGGGAATGTGCATCGGAGACTTCCTTCTGTCGACTGTGTCCTACGCCACAAGTAGAACGCATGAGTTGCCTGGTTCGCACTACTGCAGAACCCAGGGTTCTCGCCGGGTTTTGGTCTCTGAACCAATTAGGTGGCGGGCCCTCCCTACCGACCGACGACCGCTACCACTGAGCGATGGCGGCGCCTCGAAGCCAGTCGTGGACCCTGAGCGCGGCACGCAGGTTGGTCGTCGATGCTCCAGGAGGATGCTCACACAGGCTCAGCGCCTTCTGAACGCGGTAGGTGACGGTGTTCTTGGAAATATGCTCGGCAGCAGCCACTTTTGCCAGACTGTGATCCATGTCGAGATAGCGGACGAGAGTGGATCGCAGATCGGCCATTCGTGAGTCGTCGGCGGCGAGGGGGCCCAGCAGACGACTGGCGAATCCGGCAGCGGCATCCGGTTCGGCGAGGAGGAGCACTTCGAGGGCGACGTCTTCGTGTGCGCACGTGACGTGTGGCAGATCCGCGCGAAGACGCACTATCCGCTCCACCGCCCGGGCCTCCACGTGGCTGCGCCGGAACCCGTCCACTCCGGATCCCGGCTGACCGACGACCACGGTGATGTCACCGAAATCCGGCAACGGTTCTCGTGGGACGTCACCCTGATCCGGCGCGACGGCACCCCACGCCCAGATGGTCTGGAGTCCCACGGGAATCACCAGCGTCGCTGTAGAGATGCCCCAGTGCCGCAGTACAGGGTCGACGATGCTTCGCAGGTCATGACGCGAATGCGGCCCGCTCCACGCGATGATCGCCACGTGGTGCCCGCCGAGCGGATATCCCAGTACCTCGTCTGCGCGAGAAAGGTCGACGGGTTCGGCTTCGATGATCTTCTTGACGAAGTCGAATCGAGCGGCGGAGACACCGGCCGCCCACGCGCTCTGCTCCTCGAGAAAGGTGGTGGCAGCGACGCCGGTGAATTTGTCCAGAACCTCGAAAAGCAGCACCGACACCCGTCGCAACTCAGCGCTGCTCTCCGTCGGTGGAATCAGTCGGAGAGCCGCGTCGAGGAGGGCGGCCGCGAGAACGGCGTATCCGACCCGGATCGAGCCGAGAAGGTCGTTGAGCTCCAGACCGCGGCGCGCGAAGTCGACCGCGACCTCCTCGACCTCGGCGCTCGCGAGGGAGGCGTCCGGCTCACCGAGGCCGGCGACCAGCGTCAGAGCCCGGAGCGTGGTCGACGTCGTCGCCCGGCGCACGGCGGCGAGCTGTGAGGCGCCTTCCCGAAGAACAGGCATCTCCCGCGAGATCGTGGAAGCGATATCCTCGCCGACCTCGACGGCCCAGGTCACAGCACCGTCGCCAAGGCTCGAGCGGATGCGATCCGCATCGAGACTGAGCCACTCGTGCTCGGATTGCCGGGGGCGGGTCCCCTCGAGTTCGTGAGTCCAGTGCGGCACTCGGCATCCTTCCACTCCGCCCCCCGGTCCCCGCGATACCGCCCTGTTGGGCTCTAGCCCAAATTACCCCGAAGTTCCTGGTCCTCAGCCAGTAGCAACACCTGCCGTAATCGAATGAAATTGTGACATCGATTCGTGACGGGCACCACAACGTCGGCATCCTCGGATCCGGCGTCGCCATGAGGCTCTTCACAGACGTCTCGGTCGCCGGCTAGGCACACCCGACGCTCGAGGGTGCGCCGGCCCGACCTCATCTATCCCTTCGCGGTTCCCGACTGCGAGCGGAGTCAAAGGAGTCAACGATGACCGCTACCCCCAAGTTCGCGCATGTCGTACTGCAGACCAGCCGGTTCGAGGAAATGCGCGACTGGTACTGCACGGTGCTGGACGCACATGTGGTCTACGAGGGACATGGCCTGTGCTTCATCACCTTCGATGAAGAACACCACCGCGTCGCATTGCTGGGAGCGCCGGTTCAGCTCGAGCCGAGGAATCCGGGTGCGGCGGGGATGCACCACACCGCCTACACCTTCGATACCCTCGACGACCTTCTCGATCGGTACGACTCGCTCAAGGAGAAAGGGATCGAGCCGAAGGTGCCGATCCAGCACGGGGTGACGACGTCGCTGTACTACCAGGACCCTGACGGCAACTTCGTCGAGTTGCAGATCGACAACTTCACCACCCCCGACGAGGCGACGGCCTACATGAACGGCCCCGAATACGGCAACAACCCGGTCGGGGTGTCGTTCGTACCTGAACTGATGCGGGAAGCCCTCGTGAAAGGCACACCGATCTCCGAGATCACCACCCACTCCTGGGCGTTGCAGACCAGCCCGGACCTCCCCGACCCGATGGCGGCGTTGACCAGCTGAGCTTGCCCGTGCTCGGCCCGGCAGAAGCACCTCACTCTCACCGAAGGACACCTTTCATGCGTGTGGCAAACCAATCCGGCCGGCTCACGATCGTGGCAGACGGGGTCGCCGTCGACGTCGAGCAGGCCAGCGGGTGCCGGTTCTCGCCGGACCCGCAGCACATCTTCGACCGGTGGGACGAGTTCACCGCCTGGGCGGCCACGGTGGACTCCACCGGCGGGGTGCCGGTGGTCGAGTCGGAGCTGGGCGCTCCGGTTCCCCGGCCCGGCCAGATCTTCGCCGTCGGAGTGAACTATGCCGACCACGTCGAGGAATCCGGCCTGACGCTGCCCGATGCTCCGTTCGTGTTCACCAAATTTCCCGCGTCGATCGCAGGTCCCTACGACACGATCGAACACCCGGGCGGGTCAGTCGATTTCGAGGTCGAACTCGTGGCGGTCATCGGCAAGGAGGCTCGGAACGTTCCCGTCTCGCAGGGCTGGGACCACGTTGCCGGGCTCACCCTCGGGCAAGATCTCTCCGAGCGGGACCTGCAACTGTCCGGTCCCCCGCCGCAGCAGTTCAACCTCGGCAAGTCGTTCGCCGGTTTCGCCCCGATCGGGCCGGTGCTGGTCACTCCCGACGAATTCGACGACCGCGACGACGTCGAGGTGAGCACGATCTTGTCGGGGGAACTCATGCAGAACTCGCGAACCCGGCATCTGATCTTCCCTATCCCGGTTCTCGTGGCCTACCTGTCGTCGATCCTCCCGCTGCGCCCCGGCGACCTGATCTTCACGGGAACCCCGTCCGGAATCGGATTCACCCGGGATCCCAAGCGGCTCATCGGCGTCGACGACGAACTCGTCAGTCGCGCCGAGGGTATCGGCGAGATGCGGCATCGCTTCACCGCCACCGATCGCCCGCACCCCCTCACCACTGTCTCCAGGAGCACCAACCATGTCTGACATCACCATCCCCGTACTCGTCGTCGGCGGAGGCGGGTGTGGCCTGACCACCTCGATCCTCCTCTCCGAGCACGGCATCGATCATCACCTCATCGAGCGGCACAGCGGCACGTCGCACCTGCCGAAGGCGCACTACCTCAACCAGCGGACGATGGAGGTGCTGCGCCAGGTCGGTGTCGCGGACTCGATCTACGCGGTCGGCACTCCACCGAAGAACATGGGCAAGACCCGCTGGGTCACCTCGCTCGGCGGTGACGGCGAACTCGATGGCCGCACGCTCTTCACGCTCGAATCGTTCGGCGGCGGACGGCTCGAGAGCGAATACGCGATCGACAGTCCGTGCCCGTCCAGCAACTATCCGCAGATCCGGCTCGAGGTGCTGTTGCGCGAGCATGCGGAGAAGCGGGCGCCGGAGTCGATCCACTTCGGGCGCGAACTCGTCTCGTTCGAGCAGGACGAGGACGGTGTCCGCGCGGTCATCCTCGTCCGGGAGACGCAGGAGACCTACACCGTTCACGCCCAGTACCTGGTGGCCGCCGACGGCGGCAAGACCGTCGGTCCCGAACTCGGCGTGACGATGGAGGGCCCGACCGGAATCCTCGACATGGTCAGCACCCACTTCACCGCCGACCTGTCGCAGTACTGGGAGGACGACGTCCTGATCACCTGGCTGCTCAACCCCGAGGGCGCGGGGTCCTGGAGCAGCGGCGCCATGGCCGCGATGGGACCGACCTGGGGCAAGCACTCGGAAGAGTTCGTCCTGCACTTCACGTTCCGGCCCGACGATCCCGCCCGCTTCGACGAGGACGCCATCGTTCCCCGGATCCGGGAACTGCTCAAACTGCCCGACCTGGAGATGAAGGTCCACAAGGTCAGCCACTGGATCCTCGAGGGGGTCCTGGCCGACAAGTACCAGGTGGGCCGCATCTTCCTTGCCGGTGACGCCGCGCACCGCCACCCGCCGACCACCGGTCTGGGATTGAATACCGCCATCCAGGACGCCCACAACCTGGCCTGGAAGCTGGCCGCGGTCCTCAAAGGTGACGCCGCCCCGGCTCTGCTCGACACGTACGAGCCCGAGCGCCGCCTCGTTGGCATGCGCAACGTCGACTGGGCGATGTTCACCTTCCTCAACCACATGGTCATCGATGCCGGTCTGGGCCTGATCCCCGGCCAGCCCCTCGAGGCGCAGATGCAGGTGTTCCGGGACTACTTCTCCGACACCCCGATGGGTGAGACCCGCCGCGCCCGAGCCGCCGAGGTCGTCAGCACCCAGCGCACCGAATTCCAGGCTCACGACCTCGAAATCGGCTTCTCCTACCAGGACGGTGCACTCGTCCCGGACGGCACCGAGGCACCGCCGCGCGACCCCATGGGCTCGACGTACTACCCCACCACCCGTCCCGGGCACCGCCTTCCCCACGCGTGGCTCGAGCACGAGGGCCGGCAGATCTCCACCCACGACCTCACCGGGAACAACGCTCACTTCGTACTCATCATCGCCGCCGACGGCGACCGCTGGTCCGATGCTGCCCGGTTGGCCAAGGACAAGTTCGGGGTCCAGATCAAGGTTGCCCAGATCGGCGCCGGCACCGACTACACCGACCCCACCGGCCGGTGGGGTGAGCTCCGCCAGATCGAGGACACCGGCGCGATCCTGGTCCGCCCGGACAATCACGTCGCCTGGCGCAGCGTCGGCGCCACTGCCGACGCCGCCGACGAGCTCATCGGTGCACTCGGAACCGTGCTCGCACGCTGACACCACCGCACGAAACCCCTCCCCTGCGGGCAGGCCAAGCACCATGTCTGCCCGCGGGCGGGAAGCACAGGAAAGGACGCACGAGAAATGACCGCGCCAGGACGTGAAGTGTTGTGGACGCCGCCGCCCGAGCGGGTCTCGGCCTCGAACATGAGCCGGTACCAGCGTTGGCTCGCGGCCGAGAAGAACGTCTCGACCACAGACTTCGACTCTTTGTGGTGTTGGTCGATCAGTGACCTCGACGGATTCTGGCTCTCGATCTGGGAGTATTTCGACGTCATCGCCTCGGCGCCGCCGCAGACAGTCCTCGCCGACCCCCAGATGCCCGGCGCCCGGTGGTTCCCCGGCACCGAGTTGAACTGGGCCGAAAACCTGCTCCGCCATACCGACCAGGCCGGGCCGGCAATCATCTCGGTCGACGAAAACGGCACCACCGGGGAACTCTCACGAGCCGATCTGGTCGCGCAGGTCGCCAACCTCGCCGCGCATTTCCGGAAGATCGGAGTGCGGCCCGGCGACCGGATCGCCGCTGTCCTGCCGAACATCGCCCCCACCGTCGTCGCGGTGCTGGCCGCCGCCAGCGTCGGTGCGGTGTGGTCCTGCTGCGCACCGGATTTCGGCGTCAAGGGGCTGGTGGACCGGTTCGCACAGATCGAGCCGACGGTGCTGATCGGGGTCGACGGCTACCAGTTCAACGACAAGCGCATCGACCGCCGGGACGTCTTCTCCGCCCTGTTGGACCAGCTCCCGACGGTGCGGCACGCCATCGTCGTCGACAACCTCGGTCTCCCCTTCGATGGGGAACGCCTGCACAGTGTCGCCAATTATGCGGACCTCGTCGTCGGCGACGCCCGACCCGAGTACGAGCAGGTGCCGTTCGACCATCCGTTGTGGATCCTCTACAGCTCCGGCACCACCGGGCTACCGAAGGGCATCGTGCACTCGCACGGCGGCATCCTGCTCGAAGCCCTCAAGGCCAACGGACTGCACTACGACCTCGGTCCTGCGGATCGAGTGTTCATCGCCGCGAGCACCGCCTGGGTGGTGTGGAACATGCTCGTCGACGTTCTCGCGGTCGGCGCCACGCTGATCACATACGACGGCAGCCCCGCCTACGGCCGACCCGACCACCAATTCGAGATCTGCGCCCGCTACGGGGCAACACGATTCGGCACCGGCGCGGCCTATCTGACGTTGTGCGAGAAGGCCGGCACCCAACCCGGTACCGACTTCGACCTGGCGAGGTTGCGGTCGATCATGTCGACCGGCTCGCCCCTCCCGGACACCACCTGGCGGTGGATCTACGACGCGGTCAGCAACGATGTTCATTTGGGCTCGGACAGTGGTGGCACCGACGTCGCCACCGGATTCATCGGCGCCAACCCGCTGAGTCCGGTCCGCACCGGCGAACTTCAGGGCCCCTACCTGGGCGTCGACGTGCAAGCGTGGGACGAGGACGGCCGGTCCGTGATCGGCGAGGTCGGGGAAATGGTGATCGCGGCACCGATGCCGTCGATGCCGATCTACTTCTGGAACGACTCGGACGGCAGCCGGTACCGGGACGCCTACTTCGAGACCTACCCCGGAGTGTGGCGGCACGGAGACTGGATCACCATCGACGCCGACGGCGCTTGCGTGGTCCATGGGCGATCGGACTCGACGATCAACCGTGGCGGAGTCCGGATGGGGTCGGCCGACATCTATCAAGCAGTCGAGGCTCTCCCCGAGATCGCCGAGGCCCTCGTAATCGGCGCCGAACTACCCAACGGCGGCTACCACATGCCGCTGTTCGTGGTCCTGCGCGACGGATACGGCCTCGACGACGCTCTCGTGGAGAAGATTCGCACCACGATCCGTCGTGGGACCTCTCCCCGGCACGTCCCTGACGAGATTTTCGACGTCCCCGCAGTTCCCACCACCCGCACCGGGAAGCGCCTCGAGATTCCCGTGAAGAAACTGATCCAGGGCGTTGCCCCGGAGACCGCGATCAACCGGGCCACCGTCGCCGATATCAGCACGCTCGACTGGTACATCGACTATGCCGAACGTTTTCGCCGCGACAACGCGACCTCGACGGGCACGATCGGGGAGCGATAGCCGGGTCCGCCCTTGCCACGGACCGGGTGAAAAGTTTATGGTCAGTCCATTCGCATGAGAGGAGATCAGCGTGTCGATCAGAGTGGGCTTGTCGGTCACCGATGCACTTCTCGTGCCGAAACCCGCAGATCGGCGGCTTCTTCTCGATTCCGCGGCAGAGGCGGGAATCGACCACATCACCGTCGGCGACCACATCAGCTTCCACGGTGGGACCGGGTTCGACGGCATGGTGTCGGCCACGTCCGTGCTGTCGACCCACGACACGTTGTCGGTGATCGTCGGTGTGTATCTGCTCGGACTGCGGCACCCGATGCTCGCCGCCCGCCAGATCGCGACGCTGTCGCAGATCGCGCCCGGCCGACTGGTCCTCGGCGCCGGCGTGGGCGGTGAGGACCGCTCCGAGATCTCGAACAGCGGCGTCGACCCCAGCACCCGCGGCCGTCGACTCGACGAGACCCTCGAGGTGCTGCGCGCCGTCCTCACCGGCGAGGAAGTGACGCATCACGGTGAGTTCTTCACCCTCGACCGGGCACGCATCCTGCCTGCGCCGCAACCAGCTGTCCCGATCCTGATCGGTGGCCGCGGCGACTCCGCGATCCGCCGGACCGCGCGCTACGGCGACGGCTGGCTCGGCATCTTCTGCACGCCGCGACGCTTCGCCGAAACCCGTACCGCCATCCTCGACGCGGCCGCGCAGGAGAACCGCACTCCCGACTCGTTCGGCGTCAACGTCTGGTGCGGACTCGACACCGACGCCGAGACCGCGGATCGACTCGTCGGCGAGAAGATGCAGGCGTTGTACCAGTTGCCGCGGGAGAAGTTCCGCCACCTGGCCCCCGCCGGCACGCCCGAGCAGGTCGCCGAGTGGCTCAGTGCCTTCGTCGAGGCCGGCGCCGACAACATCACCCTGGTACCCGCAACCGCCTCGATGGAAGCGGCGATCGAACACACGGCCTCGGTCCGTGCGCTGCTCCTCGAGCATCACCGCTGACGTCGATGTCCACCGAAGACGAGCGCGCCGGTCGTAAGCACCTGCCGCTGAGCGTGTTCCACGAACTGCTCGACGACGCCTCCGTCGCGGTCGACTGCCTGTCCGCGATCGTCCGGGTATGCGCGGAGGCCACCGGAAAAGCGGTGACCCTCTTCGACCGCCAGGGACATGTCGTCGCGTCCACGCGCCCGGAGGGAGGCAGGCAGACCCCCTTCCCGCCGCTGCGCGACATCGTGCGTGAACACACCGCGACCACCCCGCCCAGCGCGGACCCGGTGCTGCTGCCCGCAGAACTCGGCACCGGGTTGTCGCGGCGGAAGATCCTCAGCGCGATCGTCGAACGCGGCGAACACCTGGGATGGCTGGTCGTGGACGAACAGCCGACACCGTTCCAGCCCACGGACGAGTACGTGACGTTGCGCTGCGCCCGCCGCATCGGAGCGCAGTTCCTGACCCAGCGTCGCATCACCCGGGTGGCCTGGAATGCGCGGTCGAATCTCGCCCGGCAACTCGTCCGGGGTTCCGGCGCCTGGAAGGATCTCGCGGCCGGCGCCGAGTATCTCGGCGTGAACGTCTACGCGCGCCGCGCCCTGGTGTACATTCGCGATTCCGAGGGCGCACCCGAGGATCTCGACCGGTCCCTCGCCGAGTACACCGAGCGGGCACTGGGCCTGGAAGTGCTGTCGACCCGGGGTTCCGAGGGAATCCTCCTACTGATCGAGGCACCCGCGCGGGCCGCATCCCCGACTGTCGTCGGGCGCATCACGTCGACCCTCGAGAGCGCGGCCGCCGAATTCTGTCCGGCGACCGGTCTGATCGCCGGGGTGTCGTCGGTGTATGACCCCGAATCGTTCGTCCGCGCATACCGGGAGGCGCGGGAGGTGGTGCGCTGCATCGACCGGTTCACGCACGGAACGCGGCACCGGGTCCTCGCCGTCGACGACCTGGGACCGGCGCGGCTGTTCCTCGCGAACGGCGAGGTCTCGGCGCTCCGGCACTTCATCGACGACATGCTCGGCCCACTCCTCGACGACGACGCGGCGTCGACCGAACTGATCCGCACCCTCGCCGTCTGGTTCGAGGAGAATCGCAGCATGCGCCGCACGGCCACCCGGCTGAGCGTGCACGAGAACACGGTCCGTCTCCGGTTGTCACGGGTGCATGCCCTCACCGGACTCGACGTCACCGGCGACGCATCACATCAATTGAGCATCCAGACCGCGCTCCTCGTCCTCCGATTGCGCGACCATCCGGCGTTCCACTTCGAAAGCCGTTGCGCCGAAACCGGGAACGACACCGCAGCTCTTCCCGACGAACGGAGATCCGCATGACCGACCCGCGCCGACGCAAGGCGCTCGTGACGGGTGCCGCGCGCGAGGGCAGTATCGGCAAGGCCATCGTCGCCCGGCTCGAGGCCGACGGGATGGACGTCGTCACCCTCGACCGTGAGCCCGGGTGCACCTATCGGGCCGACATCTCGTCCGACGAATTGCCACCCCTCGACGACATCGACGTCTATGTGGCCAACGCCGGCCTGACCACGATGTTCGGTGCCGCACACAGCTTGTCGATCGACAAGTGGCGCAAGGACCTCGACGTCAATCTCACCGGGACGTTCCGGGTGCTTCAGCAGTGCCTGCCCGGGATGCGCGACCGACGGTACGGCCGTGTCGTCGTCATCTCCAGCACCGCGGGCACACACGGGATGCCTGCGCAGGTCTCGTACAGCACCACGAAGGCCGGTCTGCTCGGTCTGGTCAAGACCGTTGCGGCCGAGAACGTCTCCCTCGGGATCACCGCGAACGCGGTCCTTCCCGGAATGACCTCGAGTTCGGGCATCCTGTCGATGCCACAGGATATCCAGGATGCGTGGCTCGCGTCGATGCCCAACGGCTTCGTCGACCCGGCCGACATCGCGGACGCCGTCGCGTTCTTCGCTTCCCCCACCGCCCGCAGTGTCACCGGCCAGATTCTCACCGTCGACGCCGGCGACGGACTCAACACCCGCTCCGTCACGTCCTCGGTGGCCCAGCACTGACGGGGTGACACCGAGCGCGAGTGCTCAGTTCACCAGCACGCCGCCGTCGACGGGAAGACTCACCCCGGTCAGATACGCCGACGCGTCGCCGGCAAGGAACACCACCACCGCCGCGATGTCCTCGGGATCGCCGATCCGGCCGAGGGGAATCTTGGCGTCGATGATCTTGCGCTTGTAGTTCTCGCTGTAGTGCGCCGTCGCCTCGGACGGAAAGACGCCCGGCAGAATGGCATTGACGCGAATGCCGCTCGGCCCGAGTTGCGCGGCGAGGTCGCGGGTCATCCCGAGGACGGCCGCCTTGCTCGCGCTGTATGCGGCGGCGGGCATCTTCGCGGTCGTGAGCGCCATGACGCTGGAGACGTTCACGATCGAACTCCCCGCACCCATCACCCGCGCGCACGCCTGGATCATCCAGTAGGAGCCGTGCAGGTTGACGTCCACGACGGACCGGAAGTGGTCGGGCGGATCCTGCGCCACACGGTGGTACTCACCGCCGGTCCCGGCGTTGTTGACGAGGACGTCCACCGTCCCGAACGCCTCGACGGCGGCGTCGACGAGCCGTTCGCACTGATCCACCTGCGTCACGTCGGTTTCCACCGCCACCACGCGGGGGTTGTATTGCCGCACCAACTCGGCGGTCGCGGCCAGTTTGTCACCGCGCCGGGCACCGAGGATGACATCGGCGCCCGCCTGCGCGAGCGCGAGCGCGTAGGCGACGCCGAGACCGGAGGACGCCCCGGTCACGATCGCGACCTTGTTGCGCAAGGAGAATCGCTCCAGCATGTTTCGGTCATTAGCGGTAGTCGGCATAGCCAAGAACTACCACGCCGCCGGGTGGCTGCCGAAGAGTCGCCCGAGCGGTCACTGGAGATTTCTTCAGTGGCCGACGTCCCCGTTCTTGCGGGACCGGCGGGCCGGCCCGATCGTGGATTCGTGACGGAATTCGACGTGAACTCGCTGACCACACGGGCATCCGCGACGGCAGGCCGCGTGTGGCCGGGATCTGTGGTGTCCGCGCCCTCGGCTCTGCCGGGTGGCGTGTCGAGCGTGACATATCGGGCCACGCTGACGCGACCCGGCTTTGCCGACAACGGGATCGTCCTCAAGATGGCACCACCCGGACTGGAACCGGTCCGCAACCGCGACGTCCTGCGCCAGGCGCGCATCATCCGCCTCCTCGGCGCCGCGCCCGGTGTCCGGGTTCCGTCGATTCTCTTCGAGGAGGACGGGACACCCGAACGGCCACCGTTCTTCGCCATGACGCTGGTGGACGGCCAGTCCTACGAACCGCTCCTCGACGTCGCCGATTCTCCACCCTCCCCCGGCACGGTCGCCGTCCGTGCCCGCGCGGCCGCCGGGATGCTCGCGCGGATGCAGAACCTCGACCCCGTGGCGCTGGGAGTCGGAGGCGAACCGGTCGTCACGGTCGCGGACGAACTCGCGCGCTGGCAGCGGCTCCTCGACACCGTCGACGAGGACATCGCGCCCGGCCACGCCGAATTGCATGCCGCGCTGGCGGACCGGATCCCGGCACCGATTGCTCCCACCCTGCTGCACGGCGACTACCGACTCGCGAACATGCTCTTTTCCGGCGACAACCTCGCCGCGGTCATCGACTGGGAGATCTGGTCTGTCGGCGATCCCCGCACGGACCTGGCGTGGCTGCTCATGCATACCGACCCGGTGCACCGGTTCCGGCGGTCCCGTCCCGCGCCCGACGTCGCGGCGGGGAACGGGATGCCGTCCCGCGGTGAACTCCTCGGCGCCTACCTCGCCGAACGGGATGTCCCACTTTCGGACCTGGACTGGTTCCTCGCCTACTGCCACTACAAGACGGCGTCGACCATCTCGGTCTTCGTCAAGCGCAACCGGAGGCGCACCGATCCGGACCCGGCCCTCGTCGTCGCCGCCGACAGCCTCGCCGAGGTGATCGACCGCGGCCTCACCGTCCTCGGCGCACCGGTGGCTCCTCCGGCGTGACACCTCCGGCCGCCACCACCTCGACGACGACCTTCCCGACCGCGGCCCGGTCGTCGAGCGCGCGGAGGGCGCTCGACGCCTGGTCGAGCGGGAACGTCGCCCCGACGTACGGCCG
Organism: Rhodococcus sp. NPDC056960; assembly: GCF_042674125.1. Taxonomy (NCBI): domain Bacteria; kingdom Bacillati; phylum Actinomycetota; class Actinomycetes; order Mycobacteriales; family Nocardiaceae; genus Rhodococcus; species Rhodococcus sp. NPDC056960. The sequence continues at coordinate 70,024 of NZ_JBHURF010000013.1, forward strand.
GATCCGCCCCTCGGCGGCCAGCGACTCGACGGCGTCCCGGACCATCCGCAGCGTCCCGGGATATTCGGTTTCCATGTTGTCCATGGTGATTCCCGTGACGGTGAGGTTCCGGTGGAGCAGGCGGTTGACCTTGACAGTCGGGATCGAGCCGCCGGTGAATCCGACGACTACGAGTCGTCCGCCCTGACGCAGCGCCCGGAGCGAGTCGGTGAACCGGTCGCCGCCCACCGGGTCGATCACCACGTGTGCGCCGCGACCGTCGGTGAGCCCGCGGACGTCGTCGAGCCACGGCCCGTCCGACCGCACCACCGCGTGTGCACCGCATCGCCGGGCAACGGCGGCCTTCTCGTCGTTCGAGACCACGGCGATCGCCTTCACCCCGAACGTGTCCGCCAGATCGAGGGCGGCAGTGCCCACCCCGCCCGCGGCGCCGTGGACGAGGACGTACTCCCCCGGCTGCACCTGCGCCCGATGCAGGGCGTACCAGGCCGTCGAGTAGTTCATGTACAGCGCAGCACCTTCGACGAACGACATCGACGGTGGGATCTTCACTGTGTAGTCGGGCAATGCCAGGGCGCGGTCGGCGAGCGCTCCGTGCCACACGATCCCGCCGACCCGGTCGCCCGGCCGGAAGTCGGTGCCGGCCGGCGCCTCGACCACGACACCCGCGAACTCACTGCCACATACGTATGGTGTCGGCACACCGTTCTGGTATTTGCCCCAGGTCTGCAACGGGTCGATGAACGACAGCCCGGCGGCGTGCACGTCGACGAGCAGTCGCTGCCCGTCGGCGCGGGGGTGGGCGCCGTGCGGTTCCGGTACCTCTGCCAACGTCGCGGCCTCCGGGCCGGTCAGTTCCTCGACGACGACTGCGCGCATGGACGTCACTCTCCTCGTGTTCAGTGGAAGTAGGCCACGACCGCGTCGGCGACGCAGGCGGGTGTGTCGTGGCCGTCGATCTGGAAGGTCTGCCGGATTGTGAACCGGATTCCGCCGTCGATGGGCCGCGAATCCTGCAGTCGCGCCGTCATGCGGATCCGTGCACCGACCCGGACCGGGTTCAGGAACCGCACCGTGTCGAACCCGTAATTGAGTCCCAGCGAGTGCCCGTTCATCTCGAAGATCTCGTAGAGGAACTTCGGCCCGAGCGAGAGTGTGTACATCCCGTGGGCGATCGTGCCGCCGAATCCGGCCTCCCGGCCCCGCTCGGGGTCGAGGTGGATTCTCTCGAAGTCCTCGGTGTCGTGCGCGAACGCCGTGATGCGGTCCTGGGTCACGTCGTACCAGTCCGTAGTGCCGAGGTCGGTGCCGACCCTCGCGACCAGCTCGTCGATTCCGTTCAACTTCAGCATGTCCGCATGCAACCACGGCAAACCACCTGCTCGACAGGCACCGGAGATCCGGCACTGGAGAAATCAACAGTGCGCGGCGGCGATGTCGTGGCCGCGCGCCCCGTGGGCTCCCTACCGTCCGACAGATCGGTACCCGAATCGGAGGACGCCCCATGGACTGGACCATTCCCGACGACGTGCAGCAGTTCGTCACCGACCTCGACGCGTTCATCGACCGCGAGATCGCACCGCTCGAGGCCAAGCACCCTCAGTTCTTCGACCACCGCCGCGAGTACGCCCGCACCGACTGGGACCGGGACGGGTTTCCGAAGCAGGAATGGCGCGAGTTGCTGCTCGAGGCGCGACGCCGATCCGACGCCGCCGGCTTCTTCCGGTTTCCGCTGCCCCGTGCGCTCGGCGGCAACGACGGCAGCAACCTCGCGATGGCCGTCGTCCGCGAGAGCCTTCTCACCCGCGGCTCGGGTCTGCACTTTCCCCATTCCGACGAGGCGTCGGTGGTCGCGAATCTCCCCCTCGCCCTCGTGCTGCACGAATACGGCACTCCCGAGCAGCAGGAGCAGTACCTCGAACCGCTGATCCGCGGTGACATCGAGATCGCGTTCGGGCTCACCGAGCCGGGACACGGCAGCGACGCGACCTACCTCGAGACGACGGCCCGACGCGACGGCGACGACTGGGTCATCACCGGGGCGAAGCGCTTCAACAGCCTCGTCGACTGTTCCGAGGTCGACCTCGTGTTCGCGCGCACGTCCGGGCAGGCAGGCAAGGCGGATGGGATCACCGCGTTCCTCGTCCCCACGGACTCGCCCGGTTTCTCGGTGCCGTTCAACCACTGGACGTTCAATATGCCCAGCGATCATTCGGAGGTGCATCTCGACGACGTGCGGGTCCCCGCGAGCGCCGTGGTCGGCGAGGTCGGCCGCGGACTCGACTGCGCGCAGTTGTTCGTCCACGAGAACCGCATCCGGCAGGCGGCGTCGTCGCTCGGCGCCACGCAGTACTGCATCGACGAGAGTGTGCGGTACGCGCAGGAACGGGTGGTCTTCGGCAAACCGCTGCATGAACATCAGGGCGTCCAGTGGCAGCTGGTGGAACTGCAGACCGACGCCGAGCTGATCCGCAACACCATCTACAAGACCGCGGCGATGATGGACGAGCTCGGGAAGACGGCCGTCACCGACAAGGTCGCGATGGTGAACCTGCGCAGCAACCAGCTCGCGTGCCGGGCCGCCGACCGCGCGATCCAGATCCACGGCGGCGTCGGCTACACCCGCCACAAGCAGTTCGAGCACATCTACCGCCACCACCGTCGCTATCGCATCACCGAGGGCACCGACGAGCTCCAGCTGCGCCGCATCGCGAGCAGGATGTTCGACTTCGGCGCACCGAGGGGGACGACTGTGGGAACCGCCTGATGCCGTTTGGTCTGTCCTTTGCATTTGGCCTGTCCATATGCTCTCATGCTGTGACGAGCGCCACTCCGGTGGCTCGCCCGCACCCCCAAGTCCACTGTCCGACCATCGACATCGATCGACAGGAGCTCCCATGAGCACAGCGTCCACGCGGCACCTGAACCGCTGGTGGTACGTCGTCACAGGCTTCGTGACTCTGCTGTTCGGCACGACAGCGGTCAACGTCCTGTTCAACATCCTGGGCAAGCCCATGACCCAGGAGTTCGGCTGGGAACGAAGCGTCATCAGCAACGGCCTGTCCATCGAAACGGTGCTGGTGGGTATCAGCATCGTCATCCTGGGCTTCCTCATCGACCGGTACGGGCCCAAGATTCCCTCGGTTCCGATGTCGCTGGCCTTCGGAATCGGCCTCATGCTGATGGCCGCGCTGCCGAACAACCAACTCGTCTTCTACCTACTCTGTGTGGTGATCGGTGCCGGAGCGGGCGCCGTGAACCCGGTGGCGCACTCGACCGTCGTGAGTGCATGGTTCCAGGACCGTCGCGGCATGGCGCTGGGCATCCTCATGGCCGGCCTCGGCTCGTGCGGTGTGCTCATGCCGTATCTGGCCAACTGGATGCTCGGCGTCGGCGGATGGCGCCTGGCGTTCCTGGTCATCGGCGCCCTGTGCACGGTGATCCCGGCCTCCGTCTACGCCTTCGTCACCCGCATGCCGGCCGAACACGAGGCCGAGCGCGTCGCCGCGCGTCTGCAGGGCCGGATGGCCGGCGAGTCGCTGCTGACCGTCGCGAGGAAGTACCGGCAGTTCTGGCTGCTGTCCGTCGCCATCTTCTTCGTGTCGTCGGCGACGTTCGGCCTGATGTCGCAGATCGTGCCCATGACCACGGACAAGGGCATCAGCCAGGGCACCGCCGTCTCCATCCTGTCGGTCCTGAGCCTCGCGTCGGTCGGCGCCCGTCTGCTGGTCGGCTACCTGCTGGACCGGTTCTACGCCCCCGTGATCGGCTCGATCATCTTCGCCCTGTGCGGGGTCGGGGTCTTCCTCATGATCACGTCGTCGCAGACCGGACTGCTGTTCGTCGGCGCCGCCCTCATCGGTCTGGGGCTGGGTTCCGAGGGTGATCTGGCCGCGTACATGGTGAGCCGGTACTTCCCCAAGCATTCCTACGGCCGGGTGCTGGGATTCATCTACTTCCTGTACGCGCAGGGGTCGGCATTCGGCATCTTCCTGCTCGGACAGGTCTACAGCGCCACCGGTTCCTACAGTGCCGGCGCGCTGCCGATCATCGTCCTGGTCGCCATCGGCATCGCATGCCTGCTGATGATGGGTTCCTACCGCTTCGCGCTGGACCACCGCGAGATCGGCGCCGACAATGTGACCGTAGAACAGAAGGAGCACGTATGACCGACGGATTTCACGACGCCCTGGTGACGCGCACCACCGAGGACATGCCGGAGAAATTCTTCGACCGGTTCATGTTCAATCTCCACCCGGACGGAGCCGCTGCACCGTCGGTGATCCTCGGCGCGGGGGTCTACGCGCCGCGGAACGTCGTGGACGGTTTCGTCGTCCTCACCACGGCGTCCGAACAGCGCAATCTCCGCTTCTCCACCGAGCACTCCGACACCGACGGCGCCTCCGTCGGACCGTTGAAGTGGGAAACCGTGGAGGACAACAAGATCTGGCGAATCGAACTGGGCCGGAACAGAACCGGACTCGAGCTCGAACTCTTCTGGCACGCCCGGGCACCCTACTGGCTCGGTTCGGTCGAGGTCGAGAACACCGACGGCAACGCCACCGCCTTCGATCACCTCTTCCAACCCGGCCGCTACGAAGGCAAGCTGACACTGGACGGGGCAACCACCGACGTCGCGGGCTGGTACGGACTGCGCGACCGCTCGCGCGGCGTGCGCACGATGTCCGGCGGTCAGGGTCTGCACATCTGGTACCAGGCCCAGTTCCCGGACCGCACGTTCGGATTCCTGCTCGTCGAGGATCGTGACGGCGGACGGATCCTGCTGGAGGGCGCCGTCATGCACGACGACGGCCGCCTCGACGACATCACCGACGTCCGCCACGACCTGGTGTTCACCTCGGGCAACGACCTCGTCTCCGGCACCGTGGAGGTCGTGACGGCCGGCGGCGCCACCTACCGGGTCGATGCGGACGCCTCGGCCGGCGGTGGCTTCATGGCGGGCGGCGGCTACGGTGGGCACCACGGCAAGGTCCGTGGCCGCGACTTCGAGGAGTTCGACGTCTACCCACTGGACGGGACCGTGGGGCCGAAGACTCTCGACTCGGCCCTGACCGACCGGTGCTGCACGTTCGACTGGGATGGGCAGACCGGGTACGGGATCTTCGAGTTCGCCCTGTCGCGGTCGTCGTCCTACACGTACCGCGCCAGCATCGCGGCGTAGGCCGGCGCCGTCACTGCCCCTGCACCTGCCGACAGGTGCAGGGGCAGTGCGCTATTCGCGGAAGGCGTCGAGGCCCTCGCTGGCCATCCGGACCATGTGGTCGGCCAGCCCCGCCGTGCGTGTCACCTTGGCGGGCCAGTACGCGATCGAGAAGATCATGCCCAGGCACGACTGGGTGGCCACCGACACCTCCGCCGGGGACGCGGCGGGGATCGACCGCGCCACCGCGGCCTCCCAGCCCTGGACGTACTGCTTGCGCCGGCGATTGATCGCCTTACGCCACGGATCGACCAGCGACCGGTCCTCACGTTGGCTGACGTTCACGAGATGGCGGTGCCGGGCCGCAAAGAGGGCGTGGTGGCGGATCATCCGCCGCAGATCGTCGTCCGCATCCTCGAGCACCGGTTCGGTGGCGCCTATCAACTCGTCCATCGCCTCGTCGAACAGGGTGGCCAGGATCTCGTCCTTGCCCGCGAAATGTCGATAGATGGCGGGACCGCTCAGGCCGGCACGGGACCCCAGTTCATCGACACTCGTACCGTGAAAGCCTTTTTCGTAGAACAGCTCTGCGGCAGTGTCGAGGATCTTCCGGTTCCGGTCCACCGCTGCATTCTAGCACCGGTTGTGAACGATCGTTATGATGGATCGATGACGATACCAGCCGGAATTCCCTCCTACCTCCAGATGGTCGCACTACCCCGCGAGTGCGGGCCGGTGCTCATTCCGTCCGCCTACGAGGACGAGAACGGCCACATGAACATCCGCCACTACTTCGACCTCGAGGCGCAGGCCATCGCGGAGGTGTTCGACCGGATGGGCATCACCGACGACTACCGCGCCACGCGCGGCCAGGGCTTCTTCACCGCGGAGCATCACATCCGCTACTACGCGGAGGTCCACGTCGGCGACCGGGTGTCCGTGCACGCGCGGATCGTCGAACGTTCCGACAAGGTCGTGCACGCCATGGCCTTCCTCGTCGACGACACCACCGAACGCCTCGCCAGCACCCTCGAGGTCACCGCCACCCACGTCGACCTCACCAGCCGACGCGTCGTGCCCTTCGCGGACGACGTCGCCGCCGCGGTCGACCGGGAACTCGCCCGCACCGACGTCGACTGGCCCGCCCCCGTGTGCGGGGCCATGGGCATCCGCGTCCGGGCCCGGTCCTGAGCGGCATTCCGCCTGTCCGGGGCACACGCGCACCTTCTCGGTTTCCCGCACTCGCTACGGAGGTCGAGAAGGTGCGCGTGTGCGGAAAAGTAGTGCCGGATGCCGTCACCGCGACCCCGACTCATAGGGTGTCGGACGGCCTCAGGTCACGAATACGAGACTCTATTCCCGCTGCCGCCCTGCGTATCTGGGCGAGGAGTCCCGACTCCATCCCGGCCTGGAGGCGGGTTGTCGGTAGCGCGACGACCAGGGCGCCGAGAGCGACACCCTCGCCGTTGCGGAGGCAGACCGCGACGGACGACAACCCGGACTCGACCGTGTCTACCGCTGTCGCGTAGCCTCTCTCGACCACAGCTCGCAATTCTCGACGCAACAGGGCGAACTCCGCACGCGCCAGTCGGTCGGCCGACAGTGCATGGTCCGACTGGTACAAGTCGGCGAGTGCACTGTCGTCGAGTTGCGCCAGCAGCACTCGGCCGCCGGCCGACGTGCGGGCAGGTGGAACATGCCCCTGGCGATTGCCGACCCTGAGTAGTTTCTCCGACTCGACGGCTCCGATCACCCGGGATTCGACCCCGGTCCGCACGACGAGGTTCACCGTCTCGCCTGTCAGAGCGGACAGTTCGCGCATCGAGTCGAGGCAGGCGTCGCGGAATGTCCGGGTCCAGGACGATCGAGTGGGTCCGACTCCCATCGAGGGTCCCGGAAGGTACCGCCGCGATTCGTCCTGGACGACGAAGCCGTGGTAGATCAGCATGGCGAGCAACCGGTGGGCGGTCGACTCGGCAACCCCGATCTCCTCGGCGGCGTCCTTCAACCGGAGGCTGCCGTGGTCGCGGACTGCATTGAGGAGCTGAAGAGCATTGTGCACGGACTCGATCATGTAAGTCGGCTTACTGATCGGCCTCGTCTTCATACCGGGATGATAGTCCGGCGTCGCAGCATCCGAGAAGGACGTTCAGACGGAGACAAATCCGCGCGTGTCGGCCTGGAACCGGCCGAAGTTCCTGTTCAACTCGGACAGGTGCCGGGTACTCATTACCACCCCGTACCCGTCGCGGTCCGCGCAGGTCCACCGCATCAGGGCGTTGTGCACCATCGCGGTCGGCGCGGCGATCCAGGGCGCCCCGACGTTCGGCGTGGCCTGGAGGCAGAACTTCTTCCCGCGCACGTCGGTGACCGTCATGTCGATGCCGGTGCACACCATCCCGAGGTGCGTGCTGGTCATCTCCAGTTCGTCGGTGAGCCCGTAGACCTCGCCGTTGTCCATCACGTATCCGTGCGACAGCTGGAAGGCGTCCGGATTTGCCGCCTCGGGGTTCCAGGGGCAGATCATGTGGAAGGCGAGGTCTTCACCGAAGGTCGCCGAGACGATGTGGTTCGGCTTCCCGGCCTTCATGGGGTCACGTGGTCCCCAACTCCGATCCATCCGTTCGATGGAGTCCACGACGTACTCGCGGCCGCGAACGACCATGGTGCCGGTGGCACGCCCGGTGGCATCCCCGTGTCCGATCACCTTGCGTGCGCCCGGCCCCAGGTCGGCGTGGATATCGGCAGCCGTGCCCGCCTGTGGGCTGTGCTGCGGATCGTGGATGTCGAACGGGTCCATGAGATTCACCCAGTCGACATGGATCTCGGTCCCGTCGTCGGCGACATAGTCGATGCGGAACTTGCGCGGTGCGTCGACCGCATCGATCGACAGTCCGATCGGTGAATCGATCCGCGTGAACGATGCCGGCGCGGGAAGATGCGGATTCTCGTTGTAGTGCAGCAGTTCCGCTCGTGTGTCGGTGAGCGAGCCGCAGACCATGACCTGGTTCCACATCACCCCGAGGCTAGGACGCACGTTCGTGTAGATCAGTGTGTAGAGATTCGCCTCCGGAATCACGATCGGAAACAGGATCGTTTCGACCCACAGATGATCGGCCTCAGGGGGATTCTGATACTCGAAATGCTCGGCGCCGAATGCCATTGTTCTCATTCCTCGGTTCTGATTGTTCTAGTGGGTTCGGGAACGTGCAGCCGTGCGGGCCGCGAAAATGCCCGCGATCACGGTGAGACCGACGACGGCCATCGCGTAGAAGGCCGGGACGGTCGCCCCGCCCAGGCCGGCGAGTGCCGCCAGGATGATCGGGGTGGGGCCCGCGAAGAGGGTCGTCGACATCTGCCATCCGAGAGACAGTCCCGTGTACCGGGTGTCGGTCGCGAACATCTCGGACAGCAGTGGGGTCACCGCCGCGATGTTCGCGGCAACGACGGGCGTGACCACCACCATCGCGGCGACCGCGAGGGGCAGCACACCGCTCGACAGCATCAGGAGCGACGGATAGATCAGCACGATCAGCGTGGCCGACGAGACGAGCAGTTGCGGGATCCGGCCCACCCGGTCGGACAACCGCGCGAAGGGAAGCACCGCAACGCAATACGCGACCAGGCCGACGAACGTGATCAACTGCGCGTCGGCGGCGGAGAAGTCCGTGAACTCCTTCAGCGCGGACGGCAGGTAGATGAAGTACAACGCCATCATGCACGAGTTGGTCGCCGCGATACCGATGCCGATGAGCACCGAACGGTAGTCACGCCGCAGCGTCGTCAGTAGCGGAGACTTCTGCACCCGCCCCTCCCGGGACAGGGCGGTGAACGCCGGGGTCTCCTCGAGCCGGAAGCGGATGTACAGGCCGATCAACCCGAGCGGCAGCGACAGCAGCAGTGGCAATCGCCACCCCCACGACGACATCGCCTCGGGCGACAAGGTCCGGGTCAGCAGCATCGCCGTTCCCGATCCGAACAGCATCGCCCCGCCCACGGTGAGGGAGATGAATCCGACGAAGAAACCCCGCCGCGCAGGCGGCGCGAATTCGGCGATGAGCGATGTCGCTCCGCCGTACTCACCGCCCGCGGAGAGTCCCTGCACGAGACGTAACGTTGTCAGGAGAACCGGTGCGGCGACACCGATCTGGTAGTACGTGGGCAGCACACCGATGCCTGCCGTGGCGAGGGTCATCAGGGTGATGACGACGGAGAGGACGACTCTCCTGCCGTACCGGTCGCCCAACGGCGCGAAGATCACCGCGCCGAGGGGGCGTGCCACGAAGCTGGCGGCGAAGGCCCCGAAGGTCAGCAACAGGCTGACGAACGAGTTCCCGGTGGGAAAGAAGGCCTGCGCGATGTACGTCGCCACGTAGCCGTAGATGACGAAATCGTAGTACTCGACGAAAGTTCCGAAACTGGCGGCGGAGATCGCGCGCCGACGCATGTCCGTCGAGACCGTACTGTCGGGGGCGGTGGAAATCACCTCGGATGACATGTTTTCTCCTGATCCATGGGGTAGACGGTGCGTCGGCTAGCGGACGCGGGACGTGGCGGCGGTGCCGAGCAGGGAGCAGAGCGGCGGGACTGCAGCCGGGTCCGGATCGACACCCTGGGGCAGGAACCACGACCGCTGCATCTCGACGAGTGGTCGTGAGTGGTCGAGCACGATCCGGCTGACCTCGGCGCCCAGGTCCGGGTCCGTGGATCGCGCCGATCGGACGATTCCCGCGATCGCTCGTGTCAACTCGTCCGTCGCCCGGTCGAGTTGTCCGTATTCCGGGACGGTGAGCCGGTCGGTGGTACGCGCGTCCTCGAGTGCATCCTTGAGCAGTGACCGGGCCTCGTGATCGACTTCCCGGTAGCCGCTGAGCCGCTCTGCCAGTGCGAGATACGTTCGGAACTCGTACAGCTTTCGCGGATACTCGTGGTGCGCGCGGTCGCGGTAGAAGTCGAGCACGCCGGCAATGACCCGCACCTGCTCAGTGGCCAGCGAGTTCGACTCCCCCAGCGCCGGTGTCACCGTCGTGCGTAACGAGCGGGCGGCTGCGTCGAATGTGTTCGCGGACTTGTTCACCATCAGAGAACCTCCTCGAGATCCTTGCCGAGTTGATGCGCCATCAGATATCCGGTCGCCTCGAGTCCCGTCAGCAGAACGTCCTGGTGGGTCTTCCCGAGCTTCGAGACGCGATAGGCCGAGCCGAGTGCTGTGACGACGGACTGGTATTCGTTCAAGATCCGGTAGAACGTCAGTTTGTCCGGATCGACGGTGAGGCCGGATGCCCTCTCGTACTGCTCGAAGAAGTCGACGGTCGGCAGCAGGCCCGTCGCGAGGAACTCCGCACCGTCCTCGGACGGATGGCCGAACGGGTACAGCGTCGCCCACGCCAGGTCGCGGTGGCGGTCGCCGAGGAAGCTTCGCTCCCAGTCGAGAATGGCCGTGACGGATCCGCTGTCCTCGTCGAACAGGAAGTTCCCACCGCGATAGTCGCCGTGGACGAGACTGACATGGTCGAGGACGGGCAGGTTGTCCTCGAGCCAGCCTTCCGCCACATCGAGCAGCGGAAGGTTTTCGCCCCTGTCCTCCTCCCACACTCGTCTCGCCCGATTCAACTGCCACAGGGCGCTCTCGGTGCCGCCCACCGCGGGCATCTCGTAGTGGTCCAGTGGGGCTGCCGCGGCATCGAACGTGTGAATACGCGCCAGCAGATCGACGAACTGCGGCGCCAGGACGTCGCGGAGTTTGGGACCGAAGTTGATGCCGATGCCGGCGATCCGACTCTGGGCGCGGCTCGGCTTCGCGGATCCGTGCACCCAGGTATAGACGAGCGCCGGCTCCGGGAACCACCTCCCGTCCTCGTCGACCCAGCGGACGGTCGGCACCGGCACCGTTCCTGCCAGGGCGTTGATCACCTCGAATTCCCGCATCCTGCTGGTGGCGTTCAGGGACTCCGGCGGCTCCATGCGCAGAACGAGGTCCTCGGTCACCTCGCCGTCCCCAGCGTGGTCGTACCGGAGGGCGAATCCCATCTGAATCTTCGACGCTCCGCCCGTCAGCCACCGCGCGTTCCGCACTTCGAATCGCGAAGACGGCAGCACGTCCCTCAGCATGTTCTCGAGCGCCGCAGTGAGAAGTCCGAGATCGAAGGCGCGGTATCCCGCCCCCGCCCGCCGCTCCATCTTGCGGGTGAGCATCCTGTCGTATTCGGCTTCGGTGGGGAACCGCGCGCGAAGCCCCTCGATGACGTCGGGCGTGGGCTCGTCGCGATCGGCGTCTGCGATCAGTCCGGGTATCTGCCGACCCCGGTGGATGGTTGCACTCATGATTTCCTTATCACGCTCATGGCGGGACACGCCGTGACCGGAGCGCTATGGCACGGCTCTCCGGGACATTGGGCCTTGTGAGTCGGGCGGTCGTCGCCTCGACGTCCGGAACACTAATGTGACCGGGCACACACGTACAGAAGGTTCTGCTGTGCAGAGGATGGGATCGCGGCAACCAGGCCCTGAACAGATATTGCAGACCAACGCCACACCATCATCGCAGGTCACAGAGTTTTAAACCGGCCCTCTTGAAAACGCTCGTTATCAGCGCTACCTTCGTCATAAGGTAAGACCAAAAGAACTTCGCGGGGCTCACGTTCCGCGGGCGACACGAAAGGACCAACAGGTCGATGAGTGACTTCACGAGTGACTTCACGGATGTGACGTACGAGGTCGAGAACGGACTCGCCTGGATCACGATCAACCGGCCCGAGCGGTACAACGCATTCCGCGCGAAGACGGTCGACGAGTTGGTGAAGTCGTTCAAGAAGGCCTGGGGCAGCTCCGAGGTCGGGGCGATCGCGCTCACCGGCGCCGGCGAGAAGGCGTTCTGCTCGGGCGGCGACCAGAAGCAGCGCATGGAGACGGGTGACTACGGCCCGTCCGACAGCGGCCTGTTCGAGGTCGAGGCTCTGCACCGCGTACTCCGCGATGTGCCCAAGCCCGTGATCGCCGCGGTCAACGGTGTCGCGGTCGGTGGCGGCCACGTGCTGCACCTGCTGTGCGACCTGTCCATCGCCGCCGACCACGCCATCTTCGGACAGAACGGTCCGCGCGTGGGATCGTTCGACGCCGGCCTCGGCACCGGCTACCTGGCCCGCGCGATCGGCGAGAAGCGCGCCCGGGAGATCTGGTTCCTCTGCCGCCGCTACAGCGCGGAGCAGGCCCTCGACTGGGGGTTGGTCAACAAGGTGGTGCCCGGTGACCAGTTGCGGGCAGAGGTCCGGGCATGGGCGGACGAGATCTTGCAGCTGTCGCCGACGTCGCTGAAGGTGCTCAAGCAGTCCCTCAACGCCGACACCGAGCACTTCATCGCGCAGGGCAACATGGCCTACTCGACGCTCAAGTTGTTCGGTGAGTCCGCCGAGGCGATCGAGGGCATCAGCGCGTTCAACGAGAAGCGCAAGCCCGACTTCTCCAAGTTCCGCGGGGCCTGACGGATCGAGGAGGCGGGGCGTGCCCGCTCCGCCTCCTCACCGGCTGACTCGACCCGAGACCCTCCCCTCCCCTCCCGCGAGAGAGCAGACGCCGTAATGCGTTTCACCCGAGAGCAACGAGAGTTCGCGGTCGCAGTCCGCGAGTTCTGCGACGCCGAATGCAAGACCCTCCAGCAACGTGACCTGTTGACCGAGGGCGGCACCCTGGCGAACAGCCCCCTCATCCTCGACAAGTTCGCCGGCCTCGGCTGGCTCGCCGTCTCGCTGCCGGAGGAGTACGGCGGGGGCGGCGCCGGCATGGTCGAGGAATGCATCTTCCTCGAGGAATCCGCCCGCGGCCTCGCACCCATCATCGCCTACTCCACCGGTCTCACGGCCGCCCAGACCTACTTGCGCTACGGCACCGAGGAGCAGAAGCGCACCATCGTCGGCAACATGGCCGCGGGCAAGCTCGAGGCGATCGCCCTCAGCGAGCCCGGCGCGGGTTCCGACCTCGGTGGTGTCCGGATCAAGGCGGAACTGGTCGACGACCACTACGTCATCAACGGCCAGAAGACGTGGATCTCCGCGGCCCACATCGCCGAGCACATCCTCCTCCTGGCCCGGACCGACAACGCCGGCAGCAAACACCAGGGCCTGACCCTGTTCATGGTGCCGACCGATACGCCCGGCCTCGAGATCCACGAAATCAAGACCATGGAGGCCCGGACCTGCAACGACCTGTACTTCACCGACGTCGCGGTTCCCGTGAGCGCCGTCGTCGGCACGCCGAACCGGGCGTGGCGCCACCTCATGCGGGGGCTCAGCGTCGAGCGCCTCATCATCGCGGCGATGGCACTCGGCGGCGCCCAGCGCTCACTCGACGACGTGATCGCCTTCGTCACCGAGCGTGAGCAGTTCGGCCAGAAGATCAGCAGTTTCCAGGCCATCCGGCACCGGATCGCCGATCTCGCCACGGACATCGCCTTCGCGAAGTCCTTCGTGTACGAGGTCGCAGAGCGGATCGACGCGGGCGAGGAAGACAACCTCAACCGCGAGGGCTCGATGGCTAAGCTGAGGTGTACCGAGATCGCAAAGAAGACCGCACTCGAGGCGATGCAGATGATGGGCGGCTACGGCTACACCCGCGAATACGGCATGGAGGAACAGGTCCGCCGCTCCCTGGCGCCGCCGATCTACGGCGGTACCAACGAGATTCAGCGCGAGATCATCAGCAAGAGCCTGGGCCTGTAGCCCTCGTTCCCGACCATTAGGACCAGCGCATGACCACCTCTCCCTTCGCGCCCGACGCCCTCGCGGGTAAGCGCGTGCTCATCACCGGCGGCGGCACCGGGCTCGGTCGCGGCGTCGCCCGCCACCTCGTCGACCACGGTGCGGAAGTTCACCTGTGGGGCCGCCGTCCCGCCGTCCTCGAAGAGGCCGCCGCGGAGGCATCCGTCTCCCGACCGGGCTCGGTGCACTGGCAGACCGTCGACGTCCGCAACGCCGACCTGGTGTCGTCCGCGATGGACGAGATCTGGACGCTGCACGGCCCCCTGACCGGCGTGATCAACAACGCCGCAGCGAACTTCATCGCCCCCACCGAATCGCTCAGCCCCCGCGCCTTCGAGGCCGTCACCTCGACTGTGATGAACGGGTCGTTCAACACCACCCACGCCGCGGGCCGCCGCTGGATCGAAGGCGGCAACAAGGGCGTCGTCCTGTCCACCCTCACCACCTGGGTGTGGAGCGGCTCCGCGTTCGTCGTCCCGTCCGCGATGGCGAAGGCTGCCGTGCACTCGATGACGATGTCGCTCGCCGTCGAATGGGCGCGGTACGGGATCCGCCTCAACGCGCTGGCGCCCGGACCGATCCCGACGGACTACGCGTGGGAGATGCTCAACCCCACCGAGAAGAGTGCCGTCGGCGCCACCCAGGCCGACCAGGTGCCCATGGGCCGGATGGGCACCATGGAGGAACTCGCCAACCTCACCATCTTCCTGCTCTCCGACGCGTGCGACTACCTCACCGGCCAGACCATCGCCATGGACGGCGGCCAAATGCTCGCCGGCCCTGGCACTTTCGCCGGGCTGACGTCGATGAGCAACGAAGACTGGGCCACCGCCCGGGAAAAGAGCAAGGCCGCCAGCGAAGCAGCCAAGGCCCAGCGCGGCGTCTGACCCACACGCATCAGGGAGGCCTGCCGACGAGACTCGCGTCCGTCGGCAGGCCTTCTCCGCCTGTCCAGGAGGGACATGACCATCGAGGACGTCACCGCACTCCCATTCGTCGCGACCGGTGCCGAAGCACTGTTTCGAGTAGCACCCGTGACCGGCGACGCCACCCACGGCACGTCCACGATGACGACCGGACCGTGGCTCGCCGACGAACTGGGGATGCCGTGCCGCGGCGCCCTCGGTGTGCTGATGGACGACGTGACGGGATACCCCATCACCGCCCGCGCCCGGGCCGGGCAGTGGTCCGTTACGACGGAGCTTCATCTCGACTTCTCCCGCAGCCCCGCACTCGACGGTTCGATCCTCCGCGCAGAGAGCGAAGTCGTCGCCGTCGATCCGGACGGGGGCCTGGCGAGTGGGCGGATCGTCGACGAGTCCGGACGGGTAGTGGCGATCGGAAGTGCCCGGCTCCGATTCGTCGCCGCAGAACTTCCGCCCAGATCGGTGCTTGACGACATCGCCCCACCTCGGGTGAATGCGCCCTCGATCATCGAACTGCTGGGTGCTCACCACCGACGGGACAACGCCTCCGCCGGCCTCGAACTCGAACCGTCGGAATCACTCCGCAACCCGCTGGGCAACGTCCACGGCGGGATCCTGTTGTGCGCATCCGAAATCGCCGGCCACTCCGCGGTGACACCCCAGGGCGAGTTCCGGACGACGTCGATCGCCATGGCATACGTCCGCCCCTGCCCGGGCACCGAACCGATCACCTTCGCACCCAGAGTGATCTACCGCGGTCGCACCTTCGCCGTCGTCCAGGTAGTCGGACGCAATCAATCCGGAAAGACCTGCACCACAGCGACAGTCACGTGTCACCGGGAGTGACCATCGGCGTGCCAACAGTCAGGCGCCGGTGCCGCTCATTGCGCGCAACTCGTGCTTGAGGACTTTCCCGGTCGTGTTCCGCGGGAGAAGGTCCACGATACGCAGTTCGAGGGGAAGCTTGTACCGGGCCAGTTCGGCGCCGGCGAATTCCCGCAGCTCCTCCAACTCCAGTCTCGCGCCCGGCGCTGGGACGACGACCGCCACCACCCGCTCCCCCCAGCGGTCATCAGGTGCCCCGATCACCGCGACCTCGGCGACGGCAGGGTGGCCGTACAGCACGCTCTCGACCTCGGCGGGGTAGACGTTCTCACCACCGCTGATGATCATGTCCTTGAGCCGGTCCGCGATGTAGTAATAGCCGTCCTCGTCCTGGTAGGCGACGTCACCAGTCCGGAACCACCCGTCCGCATCCAGTGCCGCGGCCGTCGCCTCGGGCAGGTTCCAGTATCCCGGAGACACGGTGTCACCGCGCACGCACAGTTCGCCGCGAACACCCGGCGTCGTGAGAACGTCTCCGTCGAAGTCGATCAACCGCACTTCGTTCAGCATGCCGGCCGTGCCGCATGAGCCGAGCTTGTCCAGAGCGCGGTCCGTCCCCAGGAAGGTCGCACCGGTGGCGGCTTCGGTCAGACCCCAGCACTGGCTCACGGGAATCCCGCGCGCCCCGTACAACCGCAGCATCGGCTCCGGCACGGGCGCTGCACCCGCGACGATGATACGGACGCTGGACAGGTCCGCGGTATCGAAGCGCTCGTGTTTGCTCGCGAACAGCATCATGGCCGGCACCATGAACAGCGACGTCACCCGGTACCGCTCGATGTCGTCGAGCAGCGCCCCCGCGTCGAACTGCTCGTGGACTACGACATGGCCCCCTGCCATGAGCGTCGGAAGGGTCATGACACACATGCCACCGGAATGGAAGAGCGGTGCGGAGGTGAGCGCTACGTGCTCGGCGTTGTAGTTCACCGCCAGCATCCAGTTGACGTTGCTGGTCCAGACATTCCGGTGTGTGAGGACAGCACCCTTGGGTCGCCCGGTCGTTCCCGAGGTGTACAGAATCAGAGCCGGCGAATCCGCATCGACGGCGGCCTCCTCGACACGGGTGTGACGAAGCGCCAGGAGGTCGTCGACGCCATCCCACCCGTCGGCAGTTTCACCGGTTCGCAGATAGCGCCTGACGCCCAGCCTGTCGCGCACCTCGTCGACGGGACCGGTGTGCGCGTCGTCCGCGATGAGCAGACTGGCGTCACTGTCCTGAATGTTGTGTGCGAGTTCGCCACCGGTGAAGCGGAAGTTCAGGGGGACGAACACCGCGCCGAGTCGAGCGGTGGCGAACAGTGCCACGAGGAAACGGCTGTGATTGAAGCCGACGTAGGCGACACGGTCGCCGGAGCGGATCCCGCACCCGTACAACACGTCCGCGAATGCTTCGATCTCCCGCTGCAGCGCCGCGAACGACAGGGTCTCGCCGACGAACGTCAACGCCGGCCGATCTCCGTCGCGCTCGGCGCGCCGGCGCAGCCACGTGGCCAGCCCGATCGGATCCATGCAAGCTTCCCTTCTGAGACAGCTCCGAAACAGAGGTCAGACCACGGACGACGTCAGCCCTGCCGCGCGGTGAGCGGCCTCGAGGAAGGACCGCACCATCGCACCGTCGCTGTAGTACTCGTCCCCGACTCCGGTCACGGCACGGCGGCGCCCGTATTCGTACAGCACCGCCAGCTTCCACAGGGCCAGTGCCGTGTACCAGTTCAGGTTCGACAAATCGGCACCGGTGGCGGCCGCGTACCGCTGAGCCAGTTCGTCGCGGGTCGGGTAGCCCTCTTCGAGAACCGCCACACCGAGGTCTTCGGTCGGTGTCCTCCGTTCCCCCTCGACCGGATACGACGCGAGGAAGTAGCCGAGATCGAACAGCGGATCGCCGATCGTCGCGAGCTCCCAGTCCAGCACTGCGGCAATGCGTCCCGGCGCATCCGGGGCGAGGATGACGTTGCCGATGCGGTAGTCGTTGTGGATGATCGCCGCACCGGATTCGGCGGGCACGTTGGCACCAAGCCACGCGTCGATGTCCGCGAACTCCGGCGGCGGCGTCCCGTCCTCGGCTGCCACCAACCTGCCCATGCGGCGCAGGTGACGCTCGTTGAATCCCTCGGGCCGACCGAGATCACCCAGTCCGGCGGCCTGCCAGTCCACGGCGTGCAGTGCGGCGAGGGTGTCGATCAGCGCCTCCCCGATGCGGCGCCGATCCGCAGGTGCGCTCAACGCGGACGGGGTCTCGACGGTGACCACCGGCCCGGCGACGTAATCCATGACGTAGAACGGGACGTCGAGCACCTCGCCCGTCTGGCCGACGGCGAGGACGTCCGCCACCGGCACGCCACTGCCCGCGAGACCGCCGACGAGGCGCGCCTCCCGCAGCATGTCGTGGGCGCCCGGCGGAACCGGCGGAGGCGGCGGACGGCGGACGATCACCTGACGGACCCCGTCGGACACGAGGAACGTGAGATTGGAATGTCCGTCGCCGATCCGGGAGGTCGTCAACGGGCCGTCGGTGATGCCCCGATCGCGCAGGAACGTCTCCAGCGCACCGAGCGTGTCGGGTGTCCATTCCCAGGTCATGCGCTCGCCTCCATCCATGTCTTCATTCGTTTGATTCCTACTGCCCGGTGAAGCGCGGCGCCCGCTTCTCCTTGAACGCCGCAAGCGCCTCCGGCATGTCGGCGCCCCGGGTGAGCAGCGCCTGGCCGCGGTTCTCCAACTCCAGGGCCGCCGAGTACGACGTCACTTCCTGGTTCCGCTGCAGAGCCCGCTTCGACATCCGGACTCCGCCCGGGGAGTTCGATGCGATGGCCTCGGCGACCGCGACGGCCTCGTCGAACAGATCCTCGCTCGACACGACACGGTTCACCAACCCGATCCTCGCCGCTTCCTCGGCGCCGACGAAGCGCGCCGTGTAGGCGATCTCCGCCGCGCGGCCCGGACCGACCAGTCGGGTGAGCTTCCACGATGTGCCCAACTCCCCCACGGACAGGCCGACCTTGACGAACGCCGCGTTCAACTTGGCCGTCGGTGCCGCGAGCCGAATGTCGGCGGCGAGCGCGAGAGCCAACCCACCCCCGGAGGCCGCGCCGTGAATCGCCGCGATCACGGGGAACGGCAGGTGGTACAGCGCCGCCAGTCCACCGGTCGCGGTCTCCTGGAACCGCAGGAACTCGCGGACACCCATTTCGGTGATGACGTGAATCTCGTCCAGATCGAACCCGGCACAGAACACCCGATCGCCCGCGCCCCGGATGATCAGCGCCCGGGCGTCGGTGTCGCGCAACGCGTACGCGGCGGTGTTGAACTCCTCGAACATCTTCACGGTCATCGAATTCATCCGGTCGGGCCGGTCGATCGTGAGGACGGCGATCTTGCCCTCGATCACCTCGAGGGTGAGGGTCTCCAGCTGGGGCGGCGTGTAGTTGCTCAGCACCGCCGTATTCTCCCGCGTTTCCGTCTGCGTCATGCCGGTCACCGTCCTGTGAATTTCGGGCTGCGCTTTTCCTTGAACGCGGCCAGGGC
Organism: Rhodococcus sp. NPDC056960; assembly: GCF_042674125.1. Taxonomy (NCBI): domain Bacteria; kingdom Bacillati; phylum Actinomycetota; class Actinomycetes; order Mycobacteriales; family Nocardiaceae; genus Rhodococcus; species Rhodococcus sp. NPDC056960. The sequence goes on from NZ_JBHURF010000013.1 coordinate 89,274, forward strand.
TTCGGGCATGTCGTCGCCGCGCGTGAGGAGTGCCTGACCCCGGTTCTCGAGTTCGAGAGCGGCGGCATACGACGACACCTCCATGTTCGCGTGGAGCGCACGCTTCGACAGCTGCACGCCGGCAGGAGAATTCGCACAGATCAGACGGGCCATCGCGCGCGCCTCATCGAGCAGGGACTCGGCCGGAACGACCGCGTTCAGCAGCCCGAGGGACTCGGCCTCGACCGCCTCGATGAAGCGGCCAGTGAAGGCGAACTCCGCTGCCCGGGCGGGACCGATGAGCCGGGGCAGGTGCCAGGAGGCACCCAGATCGCCGGCCGAGAGACCGATCCGCACGAACGCCGCGTTGAACCGAGCCGCCGGCGAACCGATCCGGATGTCTGCGGCGAGGGACAGCGACAGTCCACCGCCCGCGGCCGCGCCGTTGACGGCCGCGATCACCGGGACGCGGATACTGCGGATCGCCGCGAGCGCCCGCGCCGCCAGTTCCTGCTGGTCCAGCATGCCCATCGGCGTCAGTGACGACAGCCCCTCGGCGTCATCGAGGTCGAATCCGCCGCAGAACGCCTTCCCGGCGCCGGTGAGGATCACGACGCGCAGGTCGTGCTCGTGATCGAGTTGCAGCGCGACCTTCTCCAGCTCGACGAACATGGTGTTCGTCATCGAGTTCATCCGTTCGGGGCGATTCAACGTCACGACGGCGATGCCGGGTTCCGGCCGCTCGAGCGTGAACGTTTCCCATGTCGTGGGCTCGGTCACGAGTTCACTCCTTCTCAGTTCGGCGATCCCAGGTGATCGCCGCAAGTGTGGTGGTGGTCCGGACGCCGAACGTCCGGCCGGTCAGGTTTCCGCGGCGGCCTCGCGCACCGCACCCGAGCGCAGCCAGTCGGCGACGCGGCCGGTGTCGATCTCCCAGTCGGTCAGGATCTCGGTGGTGTGCTCGCCCGGCAGAGGCGGACGGCGGTCCACCGTCGCCGCTGTCCGGCTGAATCGGGGTGCGGGCGCCGGCTGGACGAGCCCGTCGACGTCGACGAAAGAGCCGCGCGCGACGTGGTGCGGGTGCGACGGCGCCTCGTCGACGTCGAGGACGGGCGCTATGCAGGGTGTGAGCCCCTCGGCGGAGTCGAGCCAGTCCGTCAATGTGCGGCCGCGTACGGCGTCGGCGAAGATCTTCTTCATCTGCGGCCACTGGGAGCGGTCGTTCTGCTCCGGCAGGTCGTCGGGCAGGTCGAGCAGTGTCACGAGGTCGGCGTAGAAGTGGGGTTCCATCGCACCGACGGCCAGCCACTTGCCGTCGGCGGTCTCGTAGGCGTCGTAATAGGGCGCACCGCTGTCGACGATGTTGGTGCCCCGCTCCCTGTCCCACGTCCCGGTCTGCGCGAACCCGAAGAAGGGCGTCGCGAGCAGTGCTGCTCCCTCGACCATGGCGGCATCGACCACCTGACCGAGTCCCGAGCGTTGCCTCTCGAAGAGGGCCGACACGACGCCGAGGGCGAGAAGCATTCCCCCGCCGCCGAAGTCGCCGACCAGACTGAGCGGCGGCGTGGGCGGCTGACCGTGCCGCCCGATGAGCGACAGGGCGCCGCTCAGTGCCACGTAGTTGATGTCGTGGCCGACGTGCTGCGCGAGCGGTCCGTCCTGCCCGAAACCGGTCATGCGGCCGTAGATCAGCCCGGGATTACGTGCAGCGCAGTCGTCCGGTCCGATGCCGAGTCGCTCGGCGACTCCGGGGCGGAAGCCCTCGATCAGGACGTCGGCGTCGGATACGAGCGAGAGCACCACCTCCGCACCGTCCGGGTGCTTGAGGTCGACGGCCAGCGAACGACGGCCGCGGTGCAGCAGTTCGGTGCGGAAGTCGGCGTTCGGCCCGACCAGCCCGGCACCGGCGGCACGGTCCACGCGAATCACGTCGGCGCCGAGATCGGCGAGCAGCATGGCACAGAACGGTCCGGGGCCGATCGAACCGATCTCGACCACCTTCAGACCCGAGAGCGGTCCGGTGAACGAACGTTTCGCGGTGTCCTGCACCATCCACCCTCCTCCCGTCCGATTTTGGTCTGATAATAATACCTTGAAATGGTTCAGCGAGGAATCCCGGCGGTCACGACGGGCTCGGACAGGACGGCCGACCTGAGCGCCACAGCCCTATCCGGCACGCCCGGACGTCAGGACGCTCAGGAGAAGCGCGGAGCGCGCTTCTCGAGGAAGGCGGTGATGCCCTCCTTCGCCTCTCCGTTCTCGAACAGATCCTGCTCCTGGGCGACCTCGAACCGGAAGCCCTCCTCGATCGGTGTATCGAACGACGCGTCGACCGTGCGGATGACGGCGCGCTGCGCGGGCAGCGACATCGTGCACAGCTCGGCCGCGAGAGCCTGCGCGGCATCCGTGGCGCCGCCGGCGTCGACGAGCCGATCGATCAGGCCGATCGCGTGCGCCTCGACGGCGAGCACCTGACGCGCGCTCAGCATGATGTCGAGCGCGCGGCCGCGGCCCACGAGACGCGGAAGACGCTGCGTTCCACCGGCTCCGGGAATCAGGCCCAGCTTCACCTCGGGCAGCCCGAACTTCGCGTCCGCGCCGCCGACCCGCAGGGTGCAGGCCATGGCGAGTTCGAGGCCACCGCCGAGCGCGAGGCCGTCCACCGCGGCAATCGAGATGCGGTCGGCCGATGCGAGCCGGTCCAGTGCCCCACGGAGTCGATCCCCGTACGCGGTGAACGATTCCGCGTCCACGGACGACATGTGCTTGATGTCCGCGCCCGCCGCAAAGAATCCCGGAATGTCGGAGCGGACGACGATGACCTTCACGGAGCCGTCGGCGTCCGCCGCGTCGAGTGCCGCGTTCAGGCCGTCGATGATCGGCAACCCGAGCGCGTTGGCCGGCCTCCGCTGCAGAGTGATCGTCATGACGCCGGCGCCGGCGTCGACGTCGCTCCACGCGACTGCGGGCGTTGCGGTTTCCGACATGCACACCATCCTTCTCGGTCCAGTCCCAGGTGAGTGGCAATGTGTGCTCGGGCACGCATTGCCACTCACGTGAGGTATTGACCCAACCATACTAATTGTCGGACCGAAATGGAAGATCAGGGCCGCCGCGGAAACTTCTCGAACTCGGGGCGCCGCTTGGCCTTGTACGCCTCCCGGCCTTCCTTCGCCTCGTCCGTCGAATAGAAGAGCAGATTCGCATCGTGCGCGAGCTGCTGGATACCGGCCATGCCGTCCTCGGCGGCGTTGAAGCTCGCCTTCATCAACCGCAGCGCGAACGGCGAGAGCTCGAGCATCTCGCGGCACCACTGCACGGTTTCCCGCTCCAGGTCGGCGAGCGGGACGACGGTGTTCACCAGCCCCATCTCGCGCGCCTCCTGCGCGTCGTACTGACGGCACAGGAACCAGATCTCCTTGGCCTTCTTCACCCCGACCAGTTCGGCGAGCAACCCCGCGCCGTAGCCGCCGTCGAACGATCCGACCTTCGGGCCGACCTGACCGAACCGGGCATTGTCTGCGGCGATGGACAGATCGCAGACCAGGTGCAGGATGTGCCCGCCACCGATCGCGTAGCCCGCGACCATGGCCACGACCGGCTTCGGCAGGCGCCGGATCTGGATCTGCAGGTCGGTGACGTGGAATCGGCCGACGCCGCCCGCCTTCCCCGGCTCGGTGAGGTAGCCGGTGTCGCCGCGCACCCGCTGATCGCCGCCCGAACAGAACGCGTCGGGCCCCTCCCCCGTCAGCACGATGACGCCGACCGAGGAGTCCTCGCGGGCGTCGACCAGGGCCTCCGAGATTTCCATCAACGTCTGCGGACGGAACGCGTTGCGCACCTCCGGCCGGCAGATCGTGATCTTCGCGATCCCGTCGCCGCTGTGCTCGTACCGGATGTCCTCGAACTCTCCGACTGCCGTCCAGGACACGAAATCCGTTGATTCACCGTTGTTCGTCATGCCACGATCATAGGCACATCTGTAAACGATCGTTACCGTCCGACCCCGCGAATGCCGAAGGTGCGGCCCGGAAACCGGGCCGCACCTTTCGATTCGGTGTCCGTCAGGACATGGTCAGGCCTCCGCTGACCGACAGGGTCTGGCCGGTGACGAATTCGGCTGCGTCGGAGGCGAAATACGCCACCGCGGCACCGATGTCGGTCGCCTGGCCGAGCCGCTTCATCGGCACGGCCCGGGTCATGCCGCCGATCACCTTGTCGGCGTCCTGACCCGAGCTGTCGGCGAATTTGCGCAGCGCCGGGGTGTCGGTCGGGCCGGGGCACACCGTGTTCGCGGTGACACCCTTGGTCGCGACCTCACGGGCGAGGGTCTTGGTGAAGGCGATGATGCCGCCCTTGGCACCCGAGTAGACGGCCTCGAGTGACGAGCCGACGCGGCCGGCGTCCGAACCGATGTTGATGACCCGGCCGAAGCCGCGCTCGACCATGCCCGGGACCGTCGCCTGGATGACCCGCAGCTGGCCCTTGAAGTTGATGTCGAGGATCCGGTCCCAGAACGCCTCGTCCGTCTTCAGGAACGGCATGAAATCATCCCAGCCGGCGTTGTTGACGACGATCTCGACCGGACCGAACTGCTCGGCGACCTGCTTCACCGCGGCCTGCACGGACGCGGTGTCGGTGACGTCGACGGGCACGGCGATCGCCTGGCCGCCGGCGTCGCGGATGCCGGCGGCGGTCTCCTCGGCGACCTCGAGGTTGAGGTCGGCGACGGCGACGCGGAAGCCCGCGGCACCCAGTGCGTCGGAAATGCCCTTGCCGATGCCCTGCGCACCGCCGGTCACGAATGCAACTCGATTACTCATGTTCTTCTCCGTCTGTGTCTTTCGTGAATTGTTGGTCGGCCGGTGTCAGCGCCGGGCCCACTCGATGGGGCCGGCGACGATGGAGTGACTGGTGAGCTTGCGGCCGAGCACGGTCTGCGCTTCCCGCGCCGCCTCGATGACCCGCGGAAGGTCGAGACCCGTCTCGACGCCCATCTCGTGGAACATGCTCACCAGGTCCTCGGTGGCGATGTTGCCCGTCGAGCCGGCCGGAACGGGGCAGCCGCCCAGTTCACCGAAGCTCGATTCGAAGCTCGCGCACCCGGCCTCGAGTGCCGCGTACGCGTTGGCGAGACCCTGGCCGCGGGTGTTGTGGAAGTGGGCGGTCACCTCGACGCCGGGCAGGCGATCGAGCGCCGCGGCGAAGAACTCGGACGCGTACGCCGGGTTGCACATGCCGGTGGTGTCGCCGAAACCGATTTCGGTGGCCCCGGACTCGGCGAACCGTTCGGCCAGGTCGAGCACCCGGGTCAGCTCCACCTTGCCCTCGAACGGGCACCCGAACGACGTCGCGATCACCGCGGCGCAGTCGAGGCCCTCGGCGACGATCCGCTTGGCCATGACGTCGTTGTCGGCCATGGTCTCGTCGACGGTGCGATTGACGTTCTTCTTGTTGTGGGTCTCCGACGCACTGACGAAGATCGCGACCTCGTGGAACTTGTCGCGCACCTTCAGTGCGTTGTCCAGCCCCTTGCTGTTGGGGACGAGCACCATCAGCTTCGTGGTGTCCGGCACGTCGATACGCTCGAGCACCTCGACCCCGTCCGCGAGTTGAGGGATGACGTCGGGCCGCACGAAACTGGCGACCTCGATCCGGGTGAATCCCGCCCGTCCGAGAGCGTTGATCAACCGGACCTTGTCGTCGGTCGGGATGTGCTCCGGTTCGTTCTGGAAACCGTCGCGCGGACCGACCTCACGAATCTGGACCTGCTGGGGACGCGCCATGGCGTCGACTCCTTTCCCCTCACTCCGTTGCGGACGCAAGGTCGTACTCCTCGAGTTCGAATTCCAGTCTCTCGCGGTGCTCGGGTGCCGCCACCGCGATCATGCGCCGCGCACGCTCGGTGAGGGAACACCCGCGCAGCGCCGCGGCACCGTGTTCGGTGACCACGAAGTCCACGTCGGCGCGGGCGGTGGTGACCGCACCGTATTCCAGGGCCGTCTTGATCGTCGACTCCCCGCGCGAATCGGCGCGCATCGCGATGATCGAGCGACCGCCGGTCATCGCCGCGGCCCGGGAGAAGTCCACCTGGCCCCCGACGGCACCGGCGTAGGTCGTGTTGCGCAGTTCCGCGCCGACCTGCCCGGTCAGGTCCACCTCGATCGCCGAGTTGATCGACACGAACGACCGAAACTGCGAGAGCACCTGCGGTGCATGGGTGTAACTCGCCGGGCGGAAGGCCACCGGAAGTCCCGGCAACCTGTCGTACAGCGCCGCCGTTCCCAGCGCGGCTCCCGTCACGTGCAGTCCGGGGTCGATCTCCTTTCGCGCGCCGGTCAGCACACCGCGGTCGATCAGCCGCAGCGCCGCGTCGGAGATCATGCCCGAATGCAGCCCGAGGTCCTTGTGTCCCTCGAGGGCGGTGAGGACGGCGGACGGCAGCGTCCCGACGCCGAGCTGGATCGTGTCTCCGTCCGCCACGAGATCGGCGACGTTCCGCGCGATCGCCAGTTCCACCGCGGCCGGCTCGCGATCCGGCGCCTCCAGCAACGGCCGGTCGGTCTCCACCACCGCCGCGAAGCGCGACAACGGAATTCGTGGTGCGCCGAGAGTGACGGGCATGCGCCGGTTGATCTCGGCGATGAGGACCGGGGTGTGGTCGAGGGCGTCCGCGATGTAGTCGACTCCGACCCCGAGCGAGCAGTTTCCGGCCGAGTCCGGCGGGGACACCTGCACGAAGCCGACGTCGCACGGCAGCCTGCGTTCGGCGAACAGCCGCGGCAGCGCCCCGTAATGGCAGGGCACGACCTCGAGGCGGGCGAGACGGCGGAGTTCGCCGAGGCCACCGTAGGAGACGACGGAGAGTTCGTCGGGCAGTTCGGTCGTCAACCGCCGATCCCACGTCAGTCCCACGAACGCCCGGACCGGACCGATCGACGAGACCTGATCGAGCAGGGCGTGGACGAGCGGGGTGGGTTCCGCGCTCGTCTGGCTCCACCAGATCCCGTCGCCGGGCCGGATGTACTGCCGCAGGTCGATCATCAGTTGATCCGCTGAATCAGGGTCGCCGTTCCCAGGCCGCCGCCGCAGCACATGGTCACCAGGCCGATTTCGGCGTCGCGCCGCTCCAACTCGGCGATGATCGTCGCGATGAGCCGGGCACCGGTCGCGCCGACCGGATGCCCGAGCGCGATCGCACCGCCGTTGACGTTGACCCGGTCCATGTCGGGCTTCAGTTCCCGCTCCCAGGCCAGGACGACCGAGCTGAACGCCTCGTTGACCTCGAAGAGATCGATGTCGTTCATGCTCATCCCGTTGCGGTCGAGCAACTTCCGGGTGGCCGGGATCGGCCCGGTAAGCATGATGATCGGGTCCACTCCGACGGTGGTCTGATCGAGGATCCGGGCCCGGGCCCGCAGCCCGTGCGCGTCGACCGCCTCACGGGAGGCCAGCAGCACACCGGCCGCGCCGTCCGAGATCGGCGACGAACTGCCCGCGGTGATGCGGCCGTTTTCCCGGAACGGCGTCTTCAGCCCGGACAGGCTGTCGAGGCTCGTGCCGGGGCGGACGGTCTGGTCGCTGGAGCGGGTCTCGCCGGCGAGATCGAGGGGGATCATCTCGGCGTCGAAACGACCTGCCTCGATGGCCTCGGTCGCCAGACGATGGGAGCGGACGGCGAACTCGTCCATCTCCTGCCGGGAGATCTCCCACCGGTCCGCGATGAGTTCGGCGCTCTCGCCCTGATTCACGAAGTCGTATCGGTCGCGCAGCGCTTCCGGCCACGGGTCGCCGTACAGTTCGGAGATCTTGGCCGGTGAGTTCATCGGCACGTGGCCCATGTGTTCGACACCGCCGGCGAGGACGACGTCGTGGGTGCCGGAACCGACCAGGGCGGCTCCCATCTCGACCGCGGTCTGGGCGGACCCACAGCGACGGTCCAGGACGACGGCCGGGACCTCCGGCGGGTAGCCCACCTGCAGCCAGGCGTTGCGGCCGATGTTGCGGGACTGCTCGCCGAACGGTGCGGTGCAGCCGATCACGAGGTCCTCGACGACGGCCGGGTCGAGGCCGCTGCGGCGGATCAGGTCGGTGTACACCGCGCCGAGCATGTCGTTGGGATGGGTGTCGCGGAACCAGCCGCGGTCGGGATGCGACTTGCCCATGGGGGTGCGGGCCGCTTCCGCGATGACTACCTCGCGCGCGGAACGCTGGAAGGGGTTGCGCTTGTCGGCCATCAGATCACCGTTCCTCCGTCGACGGGCAGCACCTGGCCCGTGATGTACGCCGCGCCGTCGGACGCGAAGAACACGAAGCTGGCCGAGATCTCGTCCGGTTCGGCCCAGCGGCCCAACGGGATCCGCGCGAGCGTCTTGGCGGCGAGCTTCTCGTTGCTGCGGATGTTCTCCGTCATCTTGGTGGCGGCGAGCGGGGCGAGCGCGTTGACCGTCACCTGCTTCTTGGCGAGTTCACGCGCCAGCGACTTCGTGAGTCCGATGATGCCGGCCTTCGCGGCACCGTAGTTGGCCTGCCCGATGGTGCCCACCAGGCCGGCCGCGGACGTGACGTTGATGATGCGCCCACTGCCGTCGGTAGGCAGGTACGGAAGAACGGCCTTGCTGCACACGAAGCTGCCGACGAGGTGGATGTCGACGATGCGGCGGAAGTCGTCTTCTTCGAGGTTCGGGAACATGGCGGGCGCGATGGCGCCGGCGTTGTTGACCAGGATGTTGAGCGTGCCGCCGTTCAGCGCGGCGGCCTGCTCCGCCGCCGCGGCGGCCGCCTCGCCGTCGCGGACGTCGAGGGCCGCAGACTTCGCCGAGCCACCGGCGGCGGTGATCTCCGCGGCCACCGCAGCGGCGGCGTCACCGTCGACGTCGGTGACGAGCACGGCCGCACCTGCGCGGGCGTAGGCGTGCGCGACCGAGGCGCCGATGCCACTGCCGGCACCGGTGACGAGTGCGGACTTTCCGGTGAGTTCGAACATCAGTAGCTCCTGGGGAGGCCGAGGACATGCTCGCCGAGGTAGTTGAGGACCATCTCCTGGCTGAGCGGGGCGATCTTGGTCAGGCGGGCTTCGCGGAAGTACCGGGCCACGTGGTACTCCTCCGAGTAGCCCATCCCGCCGTGGGTCTGCAGGGCGCGGTCCGCGGCCTGGAAACCGGCGTCGGCGCACAGGTACTTGGCCATGTTGGCCTCACGGGCGCACGGCTTTCCGTTGTCGTAGAGCCATGTCGCCTTGCGCAGAACGAGTTCCGCGGCGTCGAGTCGGGCGAGCGAATCCGCGAGCGGGAACTGCAGGCCCTGATTCATGCCGATGGGCCGGCCGAACACCTCACGCTCGTTGGCGTACTGGACGCCCCGGCGCAGCGCGGCCCGGCCGATGCCGAGGGCCTCCGACGCGACGAGCATGCGCTCCGGGTTGAGGCCGTCGAGGATGTACTTGAAGCCCTTGCCTTCCTCACCCACGCGGTCCTCGACGGGAATCTCGAGGTTGTCGATGAACAACTCGTTCGACGTGACCGCGTTACGCCCCATCTTCTTGATCGGGCGGATGTCGACCTTCGAGCGGTCCAGGTCGGTGAGGAAGAGCGTCAGTCCGTCCGTCTTCTTCTTCGCGTCCTCGAATTTCGTGGTGCGCGTGAGGAGAAGGATCTTCTCCGACTCCATCGCCTTGGAGATCCAGACCTTGCGGCCGTTGACGATGTACTTGTCGCCCTCGCGCCGCGCGAAGGTGGTGATCTTGGTGGTGTCGAGGCCGGCACCAGGCTCGGTGACACCGAAGCACACGTGCAGGTCGCCGTCGACGATCCGCGGGAGCGTGCGCTGCTTGAGCTCCTCGGAGCCGTGCACGATCACCGGGTGCATCCCGAAGATCGACAGGTGCATCGAACTCGCGCCGTTCATGCCGGCGCCGGACGCGGCGACCTCCTCGAGCAGGATCGAGGCCTCGGTGATGCCCATCCCGTGCCCGCCGTACGCCTCCGGCGTGGTGATGCCGAGCCAGCCGCCCTTGGCGAACGCGTCGTAGAACTCGGTGGGGAACTCGTGCTCGCTGTCCTTCTCCACCCAGTACTGCTCGTCGAACTTGCCGGCGAGCTCTCGCACCGCATCTCGGATCGTCGCCTGATCCTCGGTCAGATCAAAGTCCACAGCACGTCCCGTCGTCGTTGGTTCCGTTTGGACTTAAATTACTAAAGGACAGACCAAAAAGTCAACGGCCAATCATCCGGCGGCAGGCAGCAGGGGAAGATCCCGTGCCACGCGCTCGTTCCAGACGCCCGGTCCACCGAACAACTTCTCGTCCAGCTTGGCGCGCTTGTAGTAGAGGTGCAGATCGTGTTCCCACGTGTAGCCGATCGCGCCGTGCATCACGAGAGCACTGTCGGCCGCCTGCACCGCATTGCGCGGCACCTGAGCCTTGGCGACGGCGGCATGTATCGCACGGTCGTCCAGACCGAGATCGACCGACGCCGCGGCGTAGTACGCAATGGACCGCCCCGCCTCGACGGAGACGAGAATGCCTGCCGCAGCGTGCTTCACGGCCTGGAACGACCCGATCGGGACACCGAACTGCTGGCGCTGCTTGCTGTAGTCCACGGCGAGACCCAGCATGCGGTCCATCGCGCCGAGCGAGTCGGCGGCGACGAGCACGGCCGCGCGCAGCCCCGCGTCCTCGAGCGCTGGAGCCGCCTCGATGTCGAGGCGCTGCCCGATGACGCCGTCGAATCGGACATCCGCGGCCGCGCGAGACGGGTCGAGGAAGCGATGCGGTTCGACCGTGACACCGGCGTCGTCGCTGCGGACGAGGTACAGGGCAGCGGTTCCGTCGGTCGCCGTCACCGGGACGACCAGGAGTTTCGCTCGTTCGGCGCCGAGCACCGTCGACACGCGACCGGTCAACTTACCGGCGTCGTCGACGTTTACCGAGTCGGCGAGACCGAACGGGCCGGTCGCATCGACGGCCACGGCCGCGAACCCACCGCCCGTCAATACGTCGGTGGCGACGTCGGCAGGGAGCAGGGGTGCGGCGAGGACGGACGCGGTCCATGCACTCGACGGCGCGGCGTACCGGCCCAGTGCCTCGGCGGTCAACGCCAGTTCGAGCAGACCACCGCCCTGACCACCGATGTCCTCGCCGAGACCGGCGGAGAACCAGCCTTCCTCGACGAATTTCTGCTCGAATTCGGCAGGATCTCCCGATTCACCCCATTTGCGGACATTTGCCGGAGCGGCGAACCGCCCGAGCCAGCCGTCCAGGGCTTCGGTGAACATTTCCTGCTCTTCTGACAGTTCCCAGCGCATAGAACTGGTCCTCTCGATGAGACGAAGAATAGGCTGCAAGACGAATGCAGCGAGAACCCAATGGTATATTAGGTCTGACCGTTAGACCAGAGAGGGCGGGGAGCCATGCCACCAGCCGTGCCGAACACCACCCGGAACGGACGTTCCTCCATCCAGCTGACCCCGATGGAGGTTCCGAAGGCGTCGGACGTCCTCGCCAACGAACTGCGTGAGCGCATTCTCAGCGGGGATTACGTCGAAGGCACACCGCTGCCGCCGGAGCGCGAACTCGTCGTTCAAACGAAGATGAGCCGCACCACCGTCCGCGAGGCCCTGCGCATCCTCGAGGTACAGGGACTCGTCCGCATCAAGGCCGGGCGGGCCGGTGGCGCCTTCGTGCAGCGACCCGGCGAGCAGTCGATGGCCGACACGGTGGCCCTGCTCATCCGCGGTCGTCAGATCCGCCTCGCCGCCCTGCTCGAGACCCGCGAGGCCATCGAGCCGTTCTGCGCGCAACTCGCCGCCCGTCATCGCACCGACGAGGATCTCGCGCGACTCGATGCCGCCAACGACGACATCGCCGCCGCGGGCGACAGCCTCGACGCGTTCCTGCAGGCGAACATCGACTGGCACGTCGCCGTCGCGAGCGCCAGTCACAACGAACTGTTGTCGGGTCTGATGATCTCGCTCTCGCGGGCCATCTACGCCGCGACCGAGAACGAAGGCTTCATCGACGACAAGGTCCGCGAGATCACCGTCAAGGCCCACCGCTCGGTGACCAAGGCCATTCGCGACAAGGACGCCGACGCCGCCGTGCGTCGCATGAGCCGGCACGTCCACTCCTACGCCGAGTCGATCAAGGACTTCGAGGACCGCACCGACATTCCACTCGACGAATAGCTTTCACGTTTCCCGGCTTCGACGACGAAGGCCCCACACCGCGCGGTGTGGGGCCTTCGTCGTACTCACGACGCTATGTCGCCGCCCGCCACCACGGCGCGGATCTCGTCGATCGCCTCCGGGTTCTCGGCACCCGACAGGTCACCCGGGTCGGTTCCCAGGGCGGCGGCGCGCACCGCTCGGCGCAGGATCTTCGCCGACCGGGTCTTCGGCAGCCGCGACACCCGGTGAACCACGCTCGGCGCGAACGGTTTTCCGAGTTCCGCGGCAACGCCGGCGATCAGTTCGGCCGAGATGTCCGCAATGTCCGCGTCCGCGCGGGGAACCCAGAACGCCCACACCGCCTCGCCCTTCTTCGGGTCCGGGACACCGACCGCCGCCGCCTCGGACACCGCCGGGTGCGCCGTCAGCACCGCCTCGACCTCCGCCGGTGCGAGACGCTTTCCCGCCACGTTCATCACGTCGTCCGAGCGGCCCCGGATGTACCACTGGCCGTCGTCGTCGACGAGGGCGTAGTCACCGTGCCGCCACATGCCGGGGAACGTCGACCAGTACGCCTCCAGATAGCGTTCCTCGTCCTTCCACACCCCGCGCGTCATCGACGGCCACGGCTGCCTGCAGACGAGTTCACCCTGTTCGCCGCGCAAAGACCGTCCCGCGTCGTCGACGACGTCGACGTCCATGCCCAGGGACGGACCGCCCAGCGAGCAACTGCGGATCGGTTCCACCGGATACGGTGCCAGGAACGAGCCGCCGACCTCGGTGCCGCCGGAGAAGTTGATCACCGGCACCCGGCCGCCGAACACGTCCCGCGCGAGCCACTCGTAGGAGTCCGGGTCCCACGGCTCGCCGGTGGAGCCGATCGTGTGCACCGAGGACAGGTCGTACCGTGCCGCGACGTCCGTCTCCCGCCCGCGCAGGGTACGGATCAGCGTCGGCGAGACGCCGAGCATCGTCACCCGGTGCCGCTGCGCGAGCTGCCACAACCGGTCGGTGTCCGGCACGTCCGGCGAACCCTCGTACAGCACGAGGGTGCCACCGTTGGCGTGGGTGCCGACGATCGACAGCGGCCCCATGATCCAGCCCATGTCGGTGATCCAGCAGAACACTCCACCGGGCTTCAGATCGAACGAGTACGCGACCTCGCTCGCCGTCTTCACGAGGAACCCGGCGTGCGTGTGCACGGCGCCCTTCGGCTTGCCGGTCGTGCCGGACGTGTACGCCAGCGCGAACGGCTCGGCGGCGTCCATCGCCTCGACCGGGCCGGGGTCGCCGCCGTTTCCGAGCAGCTTCGACCACGAGATGTCGCGGCCGGTGGAATCCACTGGGGTGCCGATGTTCTCGACCACGACGACCGACTGCACCGTCGGGCACGAGGACAGTGCCTCGTCGAGGGCCGGCTTCATCGTGACGGACTTGCGACGCCGCACCGTTCCGTCCGCGACGATCACCACCTTCGCGTCCGCGTCCTGGATGCGGGACGCGATCGCGCTCGGCGCGAAACCGGAGAACAGCGGAACCAGCACCGCCCCGAGCCGCGCGACCGCGTACACCGACACGACCGCCTCGGGAATCATCGGCAGGAACAGGGCGACGGCGTCCCCCCTGCCGACACCGAGTTCCCGCAGCCCGGCTGCGGCCCGCTCGACGTCCGCCGCCAGTTCGCGATACGTCAGACTCCGGACCGTGCCGTCCTCCGCCTCGTGCGCGACGGCGGTCCGGTCGGCGGCCGCCGGGTCGGTGAGCCACCGCCCCAGACACGCGTCGACGACGTTCGTCTTGCCCCCGACGAACCAGTCCGGATGCTCGATTCCGCGGGAGGTGTCGAGCACCTCGCGGTACGGGGTCTGGAACGGCAGGCCCAGATCGCGGACCACCGCGTCCCAGTACCACCGCACGTCGGCGACGGAGCGGGCGCGGAGTTCGCCCAGCCCCGACAGACCGTGGGCCCGGGCGAGACGGGTGACGTTGGCGTTCTCGACGTACTCGTCGGTGGGATGCCAGGTGTAGTCGGACACGGTCAGCTCCTCGGCATGTCGAGCATGCGCTCGGCGACGATGTTGCGCTGGATGAAGGTGGATCCGCCGGCGATGGCGGTGCCGCGGGCCTGGTACGCGAGCCGCTGCCACCGCGCCGTCTTCTGCTGGTCGTCGTCGAGGGCGAATTGCCCGCCGACCGGTTCGAGGGACAACCGGAAGTCGGCGAGTTCCTCGACGAGGGGGCAGAAGAACAGCTTGCCGATCGACGTGACCGGTCCCGGTGGGCCGTCGTTTGCCGCGAGGGTGATGACGCGCTGGCCGATGAGGTAGTGCACGAGGGCCCGGCCGTACAGGTCGGCGACCTTCTGCCGGACCACCGGATCCTCGCCGAGCGGGCGGCCCTCGTCGTCGGTCATTCCCGCGATGTCGGACACGATGTCGCCGACGGCGCGCTTGGTGTTGACGCGACCCGTCGCGATCGCCACCCGCTCGTAGGCGAGCGTGCCCATCGCGACCTTCCAGCCGCCGTCGACCTCGCCGACGACGAGCTCGTCGGGAATGAACACGTCGTCGAGGAACACCTCGTTGAATTCGGCCTCGCCGAGCATGTGGGCGAGCGGGCGCACCGTGATGCCCTCACTGTCCATCGGGACCAGGAAGTATGTGATGCCCTTGTGCCGCGCGCCGCCGCCGGTGCGGGCCAGCAGGATGGCGTGGGCCGCGATGTGTGCGCGGCTGGTCCAGATCTTCTGCCCGTTGACCTTCCAGCCCCCGTCCACCTTCGTGGCCTTGGTGCGCAGCGAGGCGAGGTCCGATCCTGCCTCCGGCTCGGAGAACAGCTGGCACCAGATTTCCTCGCCGGTCAGGATGGGGCGGAGGAACCGCTCCTTCTGAGCGGGTGTCCCGAAGTCGATGATGGTCGGGCCCGCGAAATCCTCACCGATGGTGTTGAGGCGCTCCGGTGCACCCACCCGGTCCATCTCTTCAGTGAAGATGGCCTTGCGGATCGGGTCGGCGGCCTGGCCGCCGTACTCCTGCGGCCACGACATCCCGCCGTAGCCTGCGTCGAAGAGCAGCCGCTGCCATTGCTGCCAGAACGGCACCTTGTCGACCAGATCGACCGGTTCCGGCCACGGCAGCGTCGGGACCGCTTTCTCGGCCCACTCCCGGACTTCTGCACGGAACGTGGCCTCGTCTGGGGAATCAGCGAGCTCCATTGCACCCTCCTCACGAATTTAGGCTCAATGATACTATAGGTCAGTCCAAAAAGGAGGCCCGGATGTCCGACCCACTTCCCGCCGGCGTCGTCGACCGCGTCGAATACGACGTCGAACGCGGAAAGATCCGCGAATTCACGCGCGCCACGTTCACCACCGATCCCGTGCACACCGATCCGGCCGCCGCGCGCGACGCCGGATTCGACGACGTGCCCGCGACTCTCACGCACACGGTCGTCGCCGGACACCAGCGCGACCAGCGTGCGTTCGTCGACTCGCTGGGCCTGGCCTTGGCGCGGGTGGTGGTCGGCTCGGTCACGTGGACGTACCTGCGACCGCTCACCGCCGGCGACCACGTGATCGGCACGCGGCGCGTCGTGGGCGACGAGCGGCGAGAGGGCAAGCGCGGCGGGACGATGCGCGTCGTGACTTTGGAGACCGAGTACGTCGACGCCGACGGCGAGCCCGTGGTGCGACTCGAAGAGGTCCTGATCGAACGAGGAGAGCAGCGATGAGAACACCGGCCAAGGTCCGCGTCGGCGATGCGCCCGACACCCGCGTCGTGGGCCCCGTCAGCCAGACCGACATCGTGCGATTCGCCGGCGCCGGAGGCGATTTCAATCCCCTGCACCACGATCCCGAGTTCGTCGCCACGTCGGGTTTTCCCGGTGTCATCGCGATGGGCCAGATGCAGGCCGGGATCCTGGCCGGCTGGCTGTCCGACACGTTCGGCGTCGAGCACGTGCGCTCCTTCGGTGTCCGGTTCGTCGCTCCGGTCTTCCTCGGCGACACCCTGACCCTGGGTGGCACGGTCGTGACGATCACCCAAACGAATGGCGAGTCGCTGGCGACCCTCGATCTCGTCGCCTCCGGCGACAAGGGCCCGGTCGTCACCGGATCGGCGACGGTCCTGGTGGCCGCGACCTGATCGCTCTTCTCGAACCACGAGAAAGGGGGCGAAGCCGATCGGCTTCGCCCCCTTTCTTTTCCGATCAGCTGACGGCTTGTGCCCGCTGCTGCCGGTCGGCCTCGATCTTCGCCGCGATCTGGGCACGCAGCACGTTCTTCTGGATCTTGCCCGTGGCCGTCGTCGGCAGTGCCTCGACGATCTCCAGCCGCTCCGGAACCTTCTGGATCGCCACTCCCTGCTCGAGCAGGTAGTTCTTGATCTTCTCGAGGGTGATGTCGCCGTACCCGGGTGCGGCGACCAGGTAGAGGCACACCGCCTCGCCGAGACGTTCGTCCGGCATCGCTACCGCCGCCACACCGCGGACGGCGGGATGCGCCGCCAGGAGGTCTTCGACCTGACGCACGCTGATGTTCATGCCACCGCGGATCACGATGTCCTTGGTGCGGCCGGTGACGCGCACGTAGCCGTCCTCGTCCATCCGGCCGAGATCCCCGGAGAGGGAGTAGCCGTCGGGAGTGAACAGCTTGGCCGTCTCCTCGGGATTGTGGAGATACCCGAGCATGTGCATGGCGCCCTTGTAGGCGACGTCGCCCTCTTCACCGCGCGGAACCTCGTTACCGAGTTCGTCGACGATCTTCACCGACTGCATCGGCAGCGGACGGCCGTCCGAGGTCAGCGACCGCTCGGGGTCGTCGCGCACGGTGCACATGGTGGTCGTGACGTTCTCCGAGCGGCCGTACAGGCTGAGCACCTGCAGGCTCGGGAACAATTCGGCCGCCTTCGTGACGACGCTGGCGGGGATCGGGGCGCCGGCCGCCACCCACAGCCGCATGCTGCCGATGTCGTGCACAGCGGGATCGTAGGCGTCCATGAGCATCTGCAGGAACGTGGTGGCACTCACCGCGACCGTGCAGCCGCGTTCCTTGATCTGCTCCATCCCGCGGACCGGCTCCCACACCTCGATGAGGTGCGACGCCGCTCCGTGCATGAGCGGGAGGACGATGCTGGTGACCAGGCCGGTGGTGTGGGTGATCGGCGAGGGGCCGAACTGCACGTCGTCGGGCGTGTACGCGAACCCGTCGGCCAGCAGACGGGATCCGCAGGCGAACGTGTTGAACGTGTGGATGCAGCCCTTGGGACGGGACGTGGTGCCGCTGCTGTAGACGATGACGAACGGCTCGTCCGGACCGACACCCGGCCCGAGTTCGGCGATCGCCTCGTCGGGGCCGATCTCCGCGAACAGCGACTCGAACGACACCGCACCGTTCGGGAGTTCGCCGCTCCCGCGGACGACGACGACGTCCTCGAGCGAGTCGACGGCACCCAGGATGTCGGTGTACATGCCCGCGTAGTCGAACTTCTTGAAGGTCTGCGGCGTAATCGCCAGCCGCACACCGGCGTTACCGAGGATGTACTCGACGTCGTCGCGGCGGTAGATCGGCATGATCGGCACCAGGACGGCGCCCAGCCTCGACAACGCCACGGCGATGATCGCGAATTCGATCCAGTTCGGAACCTGCACCGATACGCGGTCGCCGGTGGTGATCCCGTGGCGCCGCAGTCCCACGGCCAGGCACAGCGCCCGGTCCCGCAGCTGCCGGAAGGTGATGCCGCCGCTGGTGTCGTCGGTCAGAAAGATGCGGTCGCCCCGCTCGGCAACCTGGACCTCGAGCATGTCGAAGAAGGTGTCGCGGTGCCACTGCCCGGTGGCATAGAACTCTCGGATCTGTTCGTCCGAATAGCGATCGGTGACCGATGCGAACGCCATGGGAAGCCTTCCTCTGAGCGCAGATGTGAAGAGGGAATGAAGAAACCTGTGTTGGCCCTCACAATATAATGGTTAGACCGAAAGTGCAACGAGTTCGGGAGCCGGCGATCAGCGCAGGCCCCATACGGGAGAACGCTTTTCGCGAAACGCCGTGACGCCCTCGACGATGTCCTCGGTCGTGAACGCGAGAGCGAGCTGCGACTGCAGCGCCGTGAGAGCGTCCGGCAGCGACATGTCGCGGGTGTTGTTGATCGCCTCCTTGCCCAGACGCATGAGCAGCGGCGATTTGCCCGCGAGCCGCCGCGCCCACGCCCGGACCTCCGCCTCGAAGTCGTCGTCCGGGATCACGCGGTTCACGAGTCCCAGCTCGAGCGCATCCGTGGCCGTGATGAGCTCGCCGTACATCATCAGCTCGTTCGCCTTGAGGCGCCCGACGTTCCGATAGATGAGGGCGGAGATCATGAACGGGAAGACACCGACGTTGATCTCCGGGCACCCGAACCGGACCGACTCCTTGGCGAGCACGAAATCGCACGCCAGCGCGAGACCGAACGCACCCGCGAGGACATCCCCTCCCGCCGCGCAGATCACCGGTTTGCCGAGGCCGCCGATGAGTTGGTACAGGCGCGGGAAGCGATCCAGCCCGGCGTATTTGACGATGGTCGGCGTCTCGCTCGCGAACGCCTTGAGGTCGCCGCCCGCCGAGAAGATCTTCTCGTGCGACGACGCCAGCACGACGACCCGCACGTCGTCGTCGTCCCGAGCGCGTTCGAGCGCGGCGAGGAGCTCGTCGAGCAGGTCGTCGGACAGCGCGTTGCGGGTTTCGGGGCGATCGAGAGTGAGGACGGCGACATGCTCGTCGACGTCGTATCGCACGGGGTGCGCCATAGGGCCGATCCTTCCATTTTGGTCGTACCATTCGACCCTAGTACGGCGGCCGCGCCCGGGACAAGAACCCGGGTGCATCGTTTTTCCGGAAAGCGTGACGTATTTGGACTGACCATATACATTGGAGTCAGGCCGCGGACGGTGCAGCAACGTCCCAGGTGACACCGTCTCTATACTGTGCGTTGGGTGACAGGAATGGGCGACGGTGTCGTCGTCATCCGTGCGGCGGCCTCGGCGCGAGGAGTGGTGAGTGGTCATTTCGACGAGTTCGTTCGAGCTTGCCGAGCAGGCAGTTGCAGAGTTGCAGGAGCTTCTCGGCAGCGAGCCGAACCTGATCCGTCTGGCGGACGGCGAACCCGACCTCACGGTGATCCGTGCGTTCGCGGCCAGGAAGTTGCGTGAGGGCGTCGCCTCCCCCGAGCACACCCTGCGCCTCGCGGAACTCGTGACAGAACTCGACGCCGCGAGCCGCGAAAACATCACGCGCCGACTGCGCGTGCACACCGCCCAATTCGAGGCTCTGCAGCAGGTCGTCCGCGCACTCGACACCGGTACCGACCGTCTCGCCGAAGTCGTGACCCAGGAACTGTGCACCAGCCTGGGGTACGGCAAGGCGATGTTCTCCGTGGTCCGCGGTTCCACGTGGTCCCCCATCGCGTTAGCCGTCAACCCGGAGCTGAGCGGGGACTTCCACGACCTCATCACGGCCATCGACGGCCGCGAGATCTCGCTGCGCGAGGCCCCGCGCGAGGCGGAACTGGTCCGCCGCCGCAAGCCGTACGCCGTGGACGCCGCCGACACCTACCGGCACACGTACCGACCCCTGATCGATCTGTCGCGGCCCGCCGGATACCTCGCCGTGCCGATCGTCGTCGACGCCCGTGCGGTCGCGATGATCCACGTCGACCGCCAGAGCGACAGCCTGTCCGACACCGACGTCCACCTCGTCGCGGTGCTGGCCGGCGCCTGCGCCTCGTCGAAGGAACGCGCCGACCTGAGGCGGCAGATCTCCACCCGCAACGAGCACGTCGACGCCGAGATACAACGGCTCACGCAGGCACTGCGGCACCTCGAACAGCCCCTGACGATGCCGGAACTCGACACCTGCGACCTCCCCCGCACCGGCACGGCGAACGTCGACGACTCGGCGCCGGCACCGATCGTTCCGCGCGCCCACACCCTGACCGCTCGCGAGCGCGAAGTGCTCACCCTGATGGCAACGGGAGCGACCAACGCGGCCATCTCCCGTCGGCTGTGCATTTCCGACGGCACCGTAAAATCCCATGTCCAGCGGATCTTCAAAAAACTCGGCGTCTCCACGCGGGCCGAGGTGGCGGCGCTGTGTGCCAACGCCAAGACGGTGTCCGGTGGCTGACGCTCCCCACCCCGGCGAGAACACCACGGACACCGAGCACGATCGCGCCGTCGCGGACATCCTCACCGAGATGCGGACGGCCGATCCGGCCCGCGCGACCGAACTCGGGAGGCGCCTCGTCGGGCTCCTCGACAGCAGAAACGCCGTCGACGCGACCCGGACCGCCGAGATCGGCGCGGTCGCGAAGGGCATCGATCGCGCCGTCCGGGCCTTGGACGACGCCGCCTCGGGTGCGGAACTCATGCAGCGCGCGTGTGAGCGCGTCGCGGAATTGTGCTCTGCGAGAGCAGTTGTCCTGTCCCGCCTCGACGGGGACCGCATCGTTCCCGCGACCTGGTTCGGCGCCGGCCCCGGCATGATGGCGTCCCCGCCCTCCGCCTTCGACCTCGTGGACGGTTCGCCGGAGGCGCAGGCGCTCGCCACGAACACGGTCGCGATCGGCGCGGACACCCCCACAGCATTGCGAGAGCTGCTGGGCACCAAGGGTTTCACGGTCTTTCCCATCGTGGTCGGCGGCACTGCGGCCGCGCTGATGCACCTCGACACCCGTGTGGACGACACTCTCCGCCGCGCCCTGGGGGTGCTCGCCGAAGTGCTCGGCGGGTGCTTCGAGCGGGTCGGTCTTGAATCGCGTCGCGAGCGCCAGAGCGCCCTGCTGCAGGAGAGCGCCCGGCGGTGGACCGACGACACCGACCTCGACGCACTGCCTCCCCGCGGCGCATCCGAACTCGCGCCGGCGCAGGTCGACCGCGACTCCGCCGGGCAACGCCTGCTCGACCCGCTGACCGACCGCGAGGCCGACGTCGTCCGATTGCTTCTCACCGGGGCGTCGAATTCCACGATCGCCGCCGAACTGGTCATCACCGTCGACACGGTCAAGTCCCACGTGAAACGCATCCTCCGCAAACTCGGCGCGACCAACCGCGCCGAGCTGATCGCGAAGTATCAGTCCCCGACGCGGTGAACCCGGCCGGAACTGTCAGGCGTCCGAGGCCGGGACGGTCACGGTGACGGTGTCCACGTCCGGCGTGAGCACGAGCTGGCAGGCGAGACGCGAACACGGCTGGACACCGTCGAGGAACTCGAGGAGATCCTGTTCCTCCAGCGTCGGCTCGCCGAACGCCGCGCTGGAACCGTCGTCGAGGTACACGTGGCAGGTGGCGCACGAGCAGCTACCGCCGCATTCGGCGACGATGCCGGGAAGGTTGTTGCGGACCGACCCGTCCATCACGCTCTGGCCGGCGGGAACGTCGACGGACGACGTCGAGCCGTCCGGGAGCTGGTAAACGACGGTGGGCATGGCGATCTCCTTCAGGTTGACCGGTGAACATCTGCGCGGCCGTCTTGCCGGGCGGCTCGCCGAACCCGGGAAGGTCCGGCCGCGTTCCCCATACGAAAATTGTGTCCCCGATCACTGGGAGGACACATCACCACTTCGACTGATTACACCCCTCCCCTGGGGTGATTCTTGCCGCACCGACCGCGATGCGCGCCGGGGTGACCCGGCACACATCCCCCGTTAGGTGGACAACTTTCGATCAATGGTGTGATGCCTCTCACTCTCTTGGCTGACAGGCTGGAGTCACTCCAGTCGGCGAGGGCGCCGCAACGTTCGGCGCCGCACCTCACTGCACCACGAAGGGGAATTGATGAGCACCACAGAGCAGGTAACGGAACTGATTCCGGACGCCGTCGCCCGTCAGATCGTTCTGCCCGAGGGGCACCGGGACAACGACGCGTTGTTCGAGGCCTACCGCTGGCTGCGCGAGAACAACCCTCTCGGCCGCGCCGAGGTGGAGGGATACGACCCGATCTGGCTGGTGAGCAAGCACGCCGACATCATGGAGATCGAGCGCCAGCCCGACATCTTCACCAGTGCCGGGGGCGAGGACAAGGGCTCCGTCAATCCGATCCTGGCGAACCAGGCCGGCGACGCGTTCACCAAGAGCATCAACAACGGCAGCCTCCGCATCCTCGAGACCCTCACCTACCTCGACCCGCCGGAGCACACCGCGATCAAGGACATCGCGCTGGACTGGTTCCGGCCCACCAACCTCGCCCAGTGGGAGAGCGTCATCCGCGACCTCGCCAAGGCTGCCGTCGCCCGGCTCCTGAAGACGGACGGCCGGATCGACTTCGTCAAGGATTTCGCCCTCCACTACCCACTGCACGTCATCATGAGCCTGTTCGGGGTCCCTGAGTCGGACGAGCCCCGCATGATGGCCCTCACCCAGGAGTTCTTCGGCACGGCCGATCCCGACGCCGCGCGTGAGGACGTCGAACCGCTCACCCCGGACGCCGCCGCGAAGCAGTGGGTGGCCACGATTCAGGACTTCTACGCCTACTTCGAGAGGCTGCTGCAGGACCGCCGCGCCAACCCCCGGGACGATCTCGCGACGATCATCTCGGTGGCACGCGACGAGAGTGGCGAGTACTACCCGAACGAGGTGGCCTACGGCTACTTCATCGCCATCGCCACCGCGGGTCACGACACCACCTCGAGCACCCTCGCCGGCGGCATGCTCGAACTCGGACGCAACCCGGAACTCCTCGCGAAGGCGAAGGCCGACCTGGCGCTCGCGCCGCACATCGTCAACGAGTCGCTGCGCTGGGCGTCACCGGTGAAGCACTTCATGCGTCAGGCGACGCAGGACTACACACTGCGCGGCCGCGACATCAAGAAGGGCGACCGCTTCATGCTGCTGTACCAGTCGGGTAACCGGGACGCCGACGTGATCCCGGACCCCGACACCTTCGACATCACCCGCAGGCCCAACAAGCACATCGCCTTCGGCTACGGCCCGCACATGTGCATCGGCCAGCACCTGGCGAAGCTGGAACTGCGGATCATGTTCGAGGAACTGCTCCCCCACATCGAGTCGCTCGAGCTTGCCGACGACACGAAGATGATCCAGACCAACTTCGTCGGCGGGCTCAAGAACATGCCCGTCCAGATCGAGTTCACCCGGTAATCATGGTCACGTCACACCCGTCACCCACCGTGGTGATCGTCGGGGCCGGGCATGCCGGCGGCACTCTCGCCGGCATGCTGCGGCAGCAGAAGTTCGACGGTCGCATCGTCCTGTGCGGAGACGAAACCCACCCGCCGTATCACCGCCCGCCGCTGTCGAAGAAGTACGCCGACGACGAGTTCGTCCAGTGGCTCAAGCCGGAATCGTTCTACGCCGACAACGCGATCGACACCCTGCTCGGCGATCCGGTCGTCCGAATCGACCGCGACGCCCGGACGGCGACCACGGCGTCCGGCACCGTTCTGGAGTACACGACGCTCGTCCTCGCGACGGGCGCCGCACCACGAACTCTGACACTCCCGGGCAGCGACCTCGAGGGTGTGCTGAGCCTGCGCACGCTCGCCGACGCCACCCGGTTGCGCGAGGCCGTGCATACCGGATCGGCGCTGGCCATCATCGGCGGCGGATACGTCGGGCTCGAGGTCGCCGCATCGGCTCGCGCCCGAGGATGCGACGTCACGGTGATCGAACGGGAAGACCGGGTGCTGGCCCGCGTCGCCAGCCCCGAACTGTCCACCGCCCTCACCGACTTCCACCGCACTCGCGGCACTCGCATCCTCACCGGTGCCGAGGTCCGCGAGATCACCGGAACGGCCGGCCGAGTCGGCGGCGTCACCCTCGGCGACGGTACCGACATCCCGTGCGACCTCGTGCTGGTCGGCGTCGGCGCGATCCCGAACGACGCGCTGGCACGCGAGTCCGGCCTCGAGTGCCTCGCCGGGATCGTCGTCGACGGTTCGGCACGCACCAGCGATCCGCACGTCCTCGCGATCGGGGACGTGACCTACCGCCTGCACGACACGCTCGGAAAGATGGTGCGGCTCGAAAGCATCCCCAGCGCAGTCGAACAGGCGAAGCAGGCGGCGGCGGTGATCATGAACGCACCCCTGCCGCCGCACGAGGTGCCGTGGTTCTGGTCGGATCAGTTCGACCTGAAGATGAAGATGGCGGGGATGGTCGGTCCCGACACGAGGGCCGTCCTGCGCGGCGACGCCTCCGACACCTCGTTCGCCCTGTTCCACCTCGACAGTGACGGGATTCCCGTGGCGGTCGAGACCGTGAATGCGGCAAGCGAATTCATGGCAGGAAAGAAGTTCATCGGCAACCGCACCAAGGTGGACCGCACCGCCCTCGCCGATCCCGCGACGCCGTTGCGGGAAACCGTTCTCTGATCATTCGATTTCCACCGGTCCTGCAGGGCCGGCCCACACCACAGGGAGCATTGATGATGGAAGCACTCGCAGCAGTCGCGAGAGAACCGCACACCGAGTTCACCCTCGAACCGATCACCATCGACGGACCGAGGGCCGGCGAGGTGCTCGTCGAGATCGAGGCCGTCGGCATCTGCCACACCGACCTCGCCGCCCGCGACGGCGCCCTCCCGACCGCACTGCCGGCCGTCCTCGGGCACGAAGGATGCGGTGTCGTCCGGGAAGTCGGCGACGGCGTCACCAAGGTCGCACCCGGCGACCGCGTCGCCATCACCTTCAACAGCTGCGGAACCTGTCCGTCGTGCACCACCGGGGCGCCCTCCTACTGCCACCAGTTCATGCACCTCGCCTACGACGGCGTCCGCGACGACGGCACCGGCCCGATCACCACCCCCGACGGCGAATCCCTGACCGGTCTGTTCTTCGGACAGTCGTCGTTCGCCACCTACAGCCTCGCGTTCGAACGCAACGTGGTGAAGGTTCCCGCCGACGTTCCCGCCGAACTCCTCGCACCGCTGGGCTGCGGCATCCAGACCGGCGCGGGCGCCGTCATGCGTTCTCTCGACTGCCGGCCCGGATCCGCGATCCTCGTCGCCGGCGCCGGATCGGTCGGGCTGGCCGCCGTCATGGGCGCCGTCGTGCAGGGCTGCGCCACCATCATCGCCGTCGAACCCCACCAGTCGAGGCGCGACCTCGCCCTCGAACTCGGCGCCACCCACGCCCTCGATCCCGCCGCCGGCCCAGTCGCCGAGCAGGTCCGCGCCATCATCCCCGCCGGCGTGGACTACGCGATCGACACGTCCGGCATCCCCGCCGTGATCGAATCGCTCATCGGCTCCATGACCTTCCACGGCAAGGTCGGGCTGATCGGTGTGCCCGCCGACCCGGAGTCCTCGGTGCCGCTGAACATCATCAACTCCCTCGCCATGGGTCTCACGATCACCGGAATCATCGAGGGCGACAGCGTCCCCGACGAGTTCATCCCCGAACTCGTCGAGCTGTACAAGGCCGGCCGGTTCCCGCTCGACAAGCTCGTCACCACATTCCCGTTCGCCAAGATCAACGACGCGATCGACGCGCAGCACCGCGGCGAGGTCCTCAAACCCGTGCTCGTGCAGGACTGACCACCCCCTCACCGAACTTCCCGAGAAGGACACCCGATGACGATCGACTACACCGATCTCTATATCCGCGGCGGATGGACCCGGCCGTCCGGCGCCGCCACCATCCCGGTCATCTCCCCGACCACCGAGCAGCAGATCGGCTCGGTCCCGGAGGGCGCCGAGACCGACATCGACGACGCTGTCGACGCCGCGCGCGCCGCACTCACCGAGTGGGCGTCGTGGACCGCCGCACAGCGCGCCGAGGTACTCGGCCGCTTCGCCGACGAACTCGAGGCCCGCGCCGAGGACACCGCCACCCGGGTGAGCAGCCAGAACGGTATGCCCATCACCCTCGCGCGGCAGTTCGAGGGCGGCTTCCCGCCCGTCCTGCTCCGCTATTACGCCGAGATGGCGGCGAAGCAGGAGGACGAGATCCGGCCCGGCATGCTCGGCGGTTCCACCCTCGTCACCCGCTCCCCGATCGGCGTCGTCGGCGCCATCGTCCCGTGGAACGTGCCGCAGGCCATCACGTTCCTCAAACTCGCCCCCGCCCTCGCCGCCGGGTGCACCGTCGTCCTCAAGCCCTCACCCGAGACCGTGCTCGACGCGTTCCTCATGGCCGAGGCCGCCATCGCCGCCGGGCTCCCCGCGGGTGTGCTGAACATCGTTCCCGGCGGCCGGGAACTCGGCGCCTACCTCGTCGCCCATCCCGGCATCGACAAGGTCTCGTTCACCGGCTCCACCGGGGCCGGTCGCGCCATCGCCCGCACCTGCGGCGAACTGCTCCGCCCGGTCACCCTCGAACTCGGCGGCAAATCCGCCGCCGTCGTCCTCGACGACGCCGATCTCGCCGCGAACCTCGAATCCTTCTTCGCGGCAACGCTGCTGAACAACGGGCAGATCTGCTGGCTCGGCACCCGCGTCCTCGCGCCACGGTCGCGGTACGACGAGATCGTCGACACCATCACCGATCTCGCGAGGGGCCTGTCGGTCGGCGATCCCCTGTCCGACACCACGCAGATGGGACCACTCGTCTCCGCCCGACAACGGCACCGCGTCGAAAGCTACATCGACAAGGGCCGCGCCGACGGCGGACGCGTCACCACCGGTGGCCGCCGGCCCGACAACGCCGACCACGGCTGGTTCGTCGAACCCACCGTGTTCGCCGACGTCGACACCGGTCACACCATCGCCCAGGAAGAGATCTTCGGACCCGTCCTGTCGGTCATCCCCTACACCGACGAGGCCGAGGCCATCGCCATCGCCAACGACTCCGACTACGGACTCGGCGGCTCGATCTGGACCGCCGACCCCGAGCGCGGCGCCCAGTTCGCCCGCAACGTCGCCAGCGGAACCGTCGGCATCAACGGCTATTCCAACGATCCCACCGCCCCCTTCGGCGGGATCAAGAGCAGCGGCCTCGGCCGCGAACTCGGACCCGAGGGACTCGCGAGCTACCAGCAGCTCAAGAGCATCTACCTCGACGTGCGATGACCCACCGGGTGCGGCCGTGCGACTTTTCGCACGGCCGCACCCGCGTACCCCGACAGAAGAGAGAAGGAGACGTCGTGACCAGGGAAGAACTCGGCATGCTCGACTTCGCGGTCAAATGGGCACCCTTCGGCGGCGGCGACGACCACATCCTCCCCGAATTCGGGATCTTTCCGGCCGTGTTCTACCGCCGGTTGCAGCGTCTCCTCGCCCATGCCACCGTCGACGACAGCGTCCGGCGGCGGCTCGACGAGCTGTGCACGACGAAACTCGCGCCCGCGCGACCGGGCAGGAAAAGGTCGTACTCGCGGGTCCGGACGGCGCGCTCGAGCACGTCTCCGGCAGGAACCAGGTGACAGCTTCACAGAAGGTCCCAGGCACCACGTAGTTCGTCCCTCGAAAGTTCTCGGCAGCCCATCCGGCGTTCCGCCACGGCCGTCTTCGGCACCAGGCTCCCAATCGCAGAGCGATCGGAAAATTACATCAATCTACTTTGATGTATCTGGTGGTATGCTCGTGTCGTGGTACCGGTCCGTCAACCCGTCCCGTCCTTCGTGCAGCTGGCCGCTCATCCGCTGCGGTGGCAGCTGTTGACGACCCTGTCGGGCAGTGACTACCGGGTCCGGGAGATGGTGACACTGATCGGTGAGCCGCAGAACCTGATTTCGTACCACCTGCGCCTGCTGCGCGACGGCGGACTGGTGAAGGCCACCCGCAGCAGCTTCGACGGCCGCGACAGCTACTACCACCTGAACCTGAGCCGCTGCACTCAGATGCTGGCAGGAACCGGCGCCGCACTCCACCCGGCGCTCGACCTGAGCCCCACACCCCCGTCGTTCGACCCGACTACACCCCTGGCGGTGTTGTTCGTGTGCACCGGGAACAGCGCACGCTCCGCCATCGCGGAAGCACTGCTGCGCCGCCACACCGACGGCCTCGTCGAAACAATCAGCGCCGGCACCCGCCCTAAACCGCACATGCATCCCAATGCGGTCCGGGTGCTACGAGAAGAGTTCGGAATCGACATCTCCGACCAGGATCCCCGCCACCTCGATACCCTCGCCGACCTCCGGTTCGACACCGTAATCACATTGTGCGACAAGGCCCGCGAGGTCTGTCCGGAGTTCGGCGACGGCACACGCTGGATCCATTGGAGCATTCCCGACCCGGCGTCAGCAGGGGACACCGACGCGGACACCTACCCAGCCTTCCAGGCCACCGCCACCGAGATCGACACCCGCATCCGGTACCTGCTGCCGATTCTCACCGCCGAACCGTGAAAAGGAGTGCCCGATGACCACCCCAGACCAATACGCCAGCGTCCGCTACCTCGTCGACGACGTGCCCGCAGCCATCGCCTTCTACACCCGCCACCTCGGCTTCACCCTGCACACCAACCCAGCCCCCGCCTTCGCCGACGTGATCCGCGGCTCCCTGCGCCTACTGCTGTCCGGCCCAGCCACCTCGGGCGCTCGCGCCACCCCCACCGACATCACCGGCCCGGGCGGCAACCGCATCCACCTCATCGTCAGTGACCTCGACGCCGAGATCGCCCGCCTGCGCGATGCCGACGTCGCATTCCGCAGCGACATGGTCACCGGCCCCGGCGGCCGCCAGATCCTGATCGCCGACCCCGCCGGCAATCTGATCGAACTCTTCCAGCCCGCCGCCCGCACACCTCCCCACCGATCCTGACCCGTGTTCACCGGCGTCGACACCGGTCACACCGGACCACCGCGGCTATTTCGGTGCGGATTCCTCGACGACCCTGAGCCAGTGCGCATGCGCCTGCGCCGACCACTGTTCGCGGCGTCTCTGGAAGAGCACCGCGCCGTCACGGCCGATCCATTCCGGCAAGAGTTCCTTGGGGAGTTGTGGGTCGAGCCTCATGAACCTCTGTTGCAGACTCACGAGTTCGATGTAGGCAAGTAGCAGTTCATCATCGTCGCCCGGCTCGGATGCACCGTCCTGTATGAGCAGTGTTTGGTAGCTTTCGGCAAGGTCGGTCAGATCCCACGCTCTCTCCACGACGTCGTAGTTGCCCAGCCCTCCCGGGCGAAGATTGCCGGTGAGAACGAGTGCCGATTCGGTCAGACCGAGCGTCGAGATCAATTCGCTCAGCTCTCGCGCCCTGTCGACGTGCGGTGTAACCCAGACTCCTGGTGTCGGATTGCCCATCCCCAACCAGGTCAGGCCTCCGTTGAGGCGGTTGCGAACCGAGTTCTTGCGCTGGGGCACCGTTATCGTCAGCACGAGCCATTCGTCCTTCCACGGCGATGGCCCGTCGAGGAACGCATGCGACCGCTTGATACCGTCGGCCGCCAACGCGCGACCGTGGTCGGCGAGATGCCAGCGCACCCCACGACCGACGCGTTCACGCTTGATCCACTTGGCCGATGCGGCGCGCGAGAGCAATTGCCGCGCAGCGTGATCCTCTATCCCCATCCCACCGAGGACCTTCATCAGTGCAGCGGTCCACGCCCCCTCTTCGGCGTCGTACAAGAACTCACCGATGACCGTCAACAGCATCGACCGCGCACTCGGCGGCGGCAGTGGCTGCCGAGCAAGACGGTTCGACGCTATCAACGAGTCCTCCTACTGTGTTGCAACGAACGTATTCACTTCGACCCGTGAAAAGAACTCGTAGGCCCCCAACTTCTCCTCCAACGACTCGATGTCGACGCTCGACGCCGATGCGGGTGTCAGCGTCACGGTCACTTCTCGGCGCAGACCGGTGTCGTCGAGCGCGATATCGCAGACTACGGGTGCCCGGCTCGAACTCGACACGACGTGACGAACCTCGTCCTTCAAAGCCAATGCGCGGAGCGCAGGCTTCGATATCTTACCGACGGGAGTCAGCGGCAGTCGATCGAGCACCGTGACATGGACCGGGGTAGCCGCTTTCTCCTGCACATGTTCGCGGCAGAACTGCAACAGGTCGGCGGACTCGGCAACATGCCCCGCCTTGAGCTGGACATACGCGACCGGCATCTCCCCCTTCGCCTGGTCCGGTCGACCCACGGCAGCCACCACTTCTACCGCAGGATGCGAGCCCAGCGCCTCCTCGATGTCTCGTGGATCGATATTGTGGCCACCACGAATGATCAGATCCTTGCTGCGTCCCGACACCCAGACGAATCCCGAGGCGTCCACGGTTCCCAGGTCGCCCGTCCGTCCCCATACTCCACCGCCGGGCACACCGGCCACGAAGAAGCCGGCATCGAGATGCGCATCGTGGTATCCGGGGCTTACAGTCGGTCCGCCGATCAGCAACTCTCCCTGCTCCCCTGGATTGCAGTCACGAATCCACCGGCCGTCGATATCGAGAACGACAGCGCGCACCTGGGAATGCGGCAGGGGCCGGCCGGCCGAGCCCACGCGCGGTTCGACACCGTCGTTCGGATGCCCGGTGATCGTTCCGTGAAACTCTGTGCCACCCCAACATTCGCGCAGCCATATTCCGAACCGATCGTGGAACGTCCGGATCAGAGCAGTGGACACCGTGCTTCCACCGACGTGGAAGTCGGTCAGCGTCGTCGAGCCCTTCGGTGCGTCCGCCGCGTTCAGGATCGCGAATGCTGTCGTCGGGGTGGCCATCGTCGATGTCATGCCGTATCGCTCGACGATCGCCCAGAAATTCTCGACAACGTCCCGTGACCGGAAGCCACCGGACGTCAAAGTCAGCAACGTCTGTCCGTAGACGACCGATCGAAGGGCAAGCGCGATGCTTCCGCCGCAGTGAAAGTTCGGCATACCGTGGCCGACCACGGCATCTTCCTCGCACCCCATCAGTGCTCCGACGTTCCACGCCACGACGAGTTGACCGCTCTGTGACATGCGCACCAACTTCGGCGCACCCGTCGTACCACCGGTAGGCATGACCATTGCATCCCGGTGGGGGTCGTCCTCGACGCCGACGGTGCGGCCGCGATGTTCGGTCAATGCTTCCGTGAACGTGCTGTTGTCACCGCCGACGAGAAGGACATCCCGAAGCGTCGGGACAGTCGTCAGAACCGCAGCCGCGTCCACACCGCGTTCCCGAAGGATCTCGTCGGTCGTGACCAGAACGGTCGCCGAGGTGAGCTTCAGGATGTTGACGAGTGAGGCGAGTTCGAGAAAGGGGTTCAGCGGCACCGCCGTCCCCACCCGCTGAGCACCCCAGGTGGCGAACAATCCCTCGGGCACCATCGGGACCATCACGGCGACCACACTCGGAGCGTCCGCAGCACGCTCGAGGAACACCGATGCCGACGCCTCCACCCCTCCGAGCAGCTCGCGGTAGGTGACCTCTCGGGTCGGCGTCATGAAGTCCGGACCGTCGAGATGCAGAATCGCGCTCTTGTCCGGGTGCCGACGAGCCGATTCGGTAAGACATGCGTGAATGGTCGAGCCGGGTAGCAGGTGCTGGTGTCGCTGCTGTTCCACGTCGAGGATGTCCTCGCTCGACCGGACACGACGGCGCACCAAGGGCGCACGTGTGCTCATCTCAGGCAACGGAGATACCACCGTTCACACTGATCACCTGTCCTGTAATTCTGCGCGAGAGTGGAGATGCGAGGAACAGAATTGCATCGGCCAGGTCCTCGGGCTCGGTCAGACCCAGCTGGGCCTGTGAGACGATCTTGTCGAAGATCTTCTTGCTGAACTCGGCATTCATCGCCCGATCGTACGATCCGGTGTTGACGATGAGTGACGGTGTCAGAACATTGACACGAACGCCGTATCGCTTGGCTTCGACGGCGAGTGTTTGCGAGAACGTCACGATCGCAGCCATCGCAGCACCGATTCCGGTCTCTCCCGGGGTGGGGACCTTCGCTGCGTCCGACGCGATGGTGACGATCGCGCCGTGTCCGCGCTCGCGCATCACGGGCACGACGGCCCTGCTCATCAAGATCGGTCCGATTGCCTGCTGGACCAGGATGTCGATCAGCTTGTCGGGTTCGATGTCGTGCAGCAACGTGGGCTGATATTGCGCGACCGTAGAGTTGACGAGAACATCGACTGCGCCCAGATGTTGGTGTGCCTGCCGGACGACTTCGTCCGCTGCCCCGGCTTCGTTGACATCTGCGGCGACGAACAGGACGTCGCATCCGGGGTTGGTCTCTGCGAGCCGAGCAAGTGCGTCCTTACCGCGACGTTCGTTGCGGCCGACCAGTACCTGCTTCGTTGCCCCTGCGTCGGCGAAGTATCTCGCGGTGGCAAGACCCACCCCCGACGTCCCACCCGCAATGAGAATGCCTGAGCCGGAAAAGTCGTACGCGCGCTGCGCGGACAGTGGCGATGTGTGCGGAGGGATCATTGTGCGTTGCTCGCTTTCATTGAAGATGACGGAGAAGTCTGCGTGACAGCCGAGTCCTGCTGCGGAGCGTGAATCTTGACGATGTAGGCGGCGCTGACGGCACCCAGAGCGCATAGTGCGAGGCACAGCGCGCTGACGGTCCACACACCGCCGGCGGTGGGTTCGAGCGCGGTCGCGACCAGTGGCGCGAAGCCGGCAACCAGCGCCGCCAGCTGCATTCCGAACGATCCTGCGGTGTATCGCACAGCGGCAGGCAGGCTCTCGACGACGAAGGCCGGGAAGATGCCGTTGACCACCGCGTGCCCCAGCCCTGCAACGAGGATGAGTGAGATGAACACCAGCGCCAGGTTGCCGACGCCGAGCGTTGCGAAGTAGAAGAACAGAAGTACGGCCTCGCTGAGCAAACCGAAGACGATGAGCCGACTTCGACTGACCTTGTCGGAGAGTGCCCCCCATACCGGGTTCATGAGGACGACGACCAGCGTTGCTGCAGAGACCACCCACAACATGCTCGTTCGAGGGATACCCGCGTGGTTGACGGCATAACTGAGGCTGTACACGGTAATGACGTACCAGATGGACATCATTCCGGCCATGATGAACGTGATACCGAGGATCGTCATCGGATGCTTCGAGAGCGCGTCACGAATCGGATTGTGCTTGACCGCAGCCGCGTCAGAGGACGAAGCAGCACGGTCGGCCTGACTCTGCTTGAAGTCGGGTGTCTCGTCCAGACCGCGGCGGATCAACATTCCGACGAGAACGATGACGGCACTGAGCAGGAACGGAATCCGCCAACCCCACGAATTGAACCGCTCGTCCGGCATCAACGTGACGACGGCGAAGACGATCGTCGCAAGGAGTGTTCCGCCCTGGGCGCCCGCGGTAGAGAAGCTGCCGTAGAAGCCACGCTTGTTCTTCGGGGCATGTTCGACCGAGATCAGGACAGCTCCACCCAGTTCACCGCCGACTGCCAGTCCCTGCAGGACTCGTAGGACGACGAGGAGGACCGGGGCAAACGAACCGATCGAGTCGTACGTCGGGAGCAAACCGATGCACACGGTCGCGGCGCCCATAACGGAGATCGTGAGCAACACTGCGGTCCGGCGACCATACTTGTCGCCGATGTATCCGAACAACAACCCACCGAGTGGACGAGCTACGTATCCTGCGGCGAAGGTGGCGAAGGACAGCAGCAGTGCGACATGGGTGCTGACGTCGCGGAAGAAGAGATCGCTGAAGACGAGGGCTGCGGCAGTTCCATAGGCAACGAGGTCGTAGTACTCGATTGCCGATCCCGAGAAGGCCGCAAGAGATGCGCGGCGGGAGGTTGCTTTCGATGGTGGCGTGACTATGTCGAGAGGCAGGGACGAAGTCATATCTGCTCCTGGAGCACTGGAAGAGGAAGGATCGCGACGAAGGGTCGACCGCGACGTCGATTGCCGAGCGGCCCGCGAATGGAATGACCATAAAATGTGACGTGCATCTCGTCAAGTGGACCGTCCGGACGGATTGGCGTGAGGCCTGTTGCAGGCAAACGTATTTCGTCATTTCGCGCGAGCCGGCAGCAAGCCACCACACATCGCTCCCGTGATCCGGTTCGCACGTTCGTAGCCTCCACATCCGCCTCGCACTCATCAGAGTAGCCCATCTAGCTGCAACGTTGTACAAATTTTTAAACATCTAGTTGCAACTTGTGAAAAATGGGCGCATGATCGCTCCTGTCGGGTACGTCACAACCGAAGACGCGTGCCTGGGTCCAGCGCCATGAGTCACACGAGAAAAGGACGGGCGAGAACCATGCCGTCGACATTCACACGGGCAATGCGCGCCATGAGCGCCGTCGCCGATAGTCCGAACGACTATGTCGCACAGTGGAAAAAGCGAACCGGGAGAATGGCACTCGGAGTGTTTCCGATGAACTTTCCCGCCGAACTCGCGCACGCCGCAGGTGTACTTCCCGTGATCATCCAAGAAGACCGGCAACCGATCACCGTCGGGCGTAATCTGCTGGGCGAGTTCAACTGTGGATATACCCGAAACGTCGCCGATCAAGCAGCACTCGGCCGTTTGGACGTCTACGACGGCTTCTTCCATGCCGACCATTGCATCCAGTTGCTGGGTGCCATCGACGTCGTGCGCGAGGATGAATCGGACAAGCCGGTCTACTTCGGCCAATTGATGTCCTCCATGAGCGACGATTGGGCATTTCCGCAGGTACTGGGAAAAATGGAAGATTTTCGCAGCGAGCTCGAGAAGTTCGCTGATCGCAGGATCTCCGACGCGGATCTCTCGCGAAGCATCGACGTCTTCGACGCCAACCGGCGCCTGATGCGGACGATCTTCGAGAACAGGCGGTCCGGCGACGCCGCACTGACATCCGCCCAGCTCCAGGTCCTCGTCAAGTCCAGCATGATCATGGACAAAGAGGAACACACAGAACTACTTGGCGACGTGATGGGCGACTCGAGCCATGTGCCGCGCGACGACCGCATCCGCATCCACCTCTCCGGCCACTTCTGCCACGCCCCCAAACCGGAACTCCTGGACGTCATCGAGGACTGCGGAGCCATCGTGGTCGACGACGATCTGTTCCACGGAACACGGTACGTATCAACCGATGTCGGATCTGGAGGCGATCCTCTCGAAGCCGTCGCGTCGGTGTACCTCCGGCGCAACACCGCCGTACCCTGTCCCACCCGCGTTCAGCACGAAGTGGACTGGGACCGGTTCCTCGTCGACTCGGTCGCCGCCAGCGGCGCGCAGGGCGTCATCGTCCTGATGGCGAAGTTTTGCGAACCGCACATGCTCTTCTACCCGGAGCTACGGAAAGCATTGGAAGCCAGATCGATTCCGCTGTTGCTCATCGAAACCGAACACGAGGGTCTACCGATGGAATCCATCCGCACCCGGGTGGAAGCGCTGGTGGAGCGAATCAGACGCAAGCAACTGTCCACCGTCTAGCACCCACACCTACCTTCGGAGGAATTCACTGTGTCAGCCCCCACGCTCGGCAATTCCAACAAGATCGTCATCCCGACCGCCACCAACATGGTGGGCGACTACTGGGAGAACCTGTTCACGGCGAAGGAACGCGGCAAGCAGGTGGTCTGGTACAACGGTTCGGCCGTGAACCCGATCTTCCAGGCCGCCGGACTCGAGTGGTGCCACGGCGAGGCGTTCTCGGCACGCCTGGCCGCACAACAGCTCGAGAAGCCGGCTCAGCTCGCCGGCGAGGAATACGGGTACATCGGCGAGTTGTGTTCGTACGCGAGAACACATCTCGGCTGCGCCGTACTCACCAAGCAGGCCAAGTCCGAGGATGAGAACGGCATCGTCGGACTCGTCGACCAACAGCAACTCGCCTCCCGCCTGCCTGCACCGGACTTCTTCGTCAACGCGTACGCCGGCTGCAGCACCGGCCAGCAGTGGGACGAGATTTCGTACCGCGTCTTCGGAAAACAGGTGCCGATCTTCAACGTCTCCCTCCCCTTCCTGCCCAGCAACAAACCCGACGCAGGCTACCTTCGCGGTGAGGAGTGGGAGCAGGCATCACGTTATGTGGCCGATCAACTGCACAAGCTGATCGCCTTCCTGGAGACGATGACAGG
Source organism: Rhodococcus sp. NPDC056960 (assembly GCF_042674125.1). Lineage (NCBI taxonomy): Bacteria > Bacillati > Actinomycetota > Actinomycetes > Mycobacteriales > Nocardiaceae > Rhodococcus > Rhodococcus sp. NPDC056960. Next base: position 125,320 of record NZ_JBHURF010000013.1, read on the forward strand.
CCGGCCGTTCGACTGGGATGCGCTACGGCAGAACATGTCCTACATCAAACGCGCCTCGGAACTACGACGCGAGGCGATGGCGTTGTGCCGTGCCGCCCCGACACCGGCCACCTACTGGGACTGGATCGCCAGCATCGCACACATCAACTTCATGCCCGCCGGACCGGAACTGGTCCAGTACTTCGCCGACGTCAAAACCGAAGTCCAGTACCGTCTCGACAACGCCATCCCCGGCGTCCGCAACGAGCGCTACCGTCTCTACTTCGACGGCATCATGAACTGGAACAAGCTCGGCTGGCTGTCGCGCAAATTCGCCGACGCCGACGTCGCCGTGGTCTGCGGCAGGTACACGCACAATGCGTTCTGGCAGGAACCGCACCTGATCGACACGGAAGATCCCATTCTCGGCATGGCGCAGCACTATTTGCTGTGCCCGACTAACCACGGCGTCAAGACGCTCAAGCACCTCACCAACCGCGACTGCGTCGACTACGGAATCGACGGAATCGTCTTCCACGCCTCCCGTACCTGCCGAGCATTCACCAACCCCCAGCACCTGCTCGCGAAGTCGGCGCAGAAAGAACTCGGAATCCCTTCGATGTTCTTCGAAGGCGACGTCGCCGACGCATCCTTCTACAAGGACGAGATCCTCGAAAGCCGTCTGGCAGCCATGCTCGAGGGCATCGACGTCCGCCGAAGCCGGGTTTGATCGACGTGACGGAATACTTCATGGGAGTCGACCTGGGATCGACGTCCGCCAAAGCCGTCATCCTCGACGGGTCCGCGGCGTTTCTGGGCGCGAGCGCCGTTCAGATGGGCGCCGTGAGCCGAGCTGGAATGCGGCAGGCAATCGACGACGCCCTCGGCCGGGCCTCGGTGGCGTCGTCGCAGATCACCGCCACCATCAGCACCGGCTACGGTCGCAGACTCGTCCCCGGCATCGGGCGGACGTTCACCGAGATCACCTGTCATGCGCGCGGCGTCGCAGCACTGTGCCCCGGCGTCCGCTTGATCGTCGACATCGGTGGGCAGGACAGCAAGGTCATCGCTGTGGACGACGAGGGACTCGTCGAGGACTTCGCGATGAACGACCGATGTGCCAGCGGCACGGGGCGATTCTTCGAGGTACTCGCGAGGGCCATCGAGTGCGAGGTCGAGGAGCTGGCCGACCTCGCCATGTCGGGTGACAAGAACCTGGAGGTCAGCAGCATGTGCGCAACCTTCGCCGAAACCGAGATCGTGTCGCTGCTCGCAAGCGGGTGCGAGCGGACGGACATAGCCGCCTCCGTTCACCGGGCCGTATCCGCCCGGACGCTCGGTTTGATTGCCCAGGTGGGCAAGAAGACGCCGGTGGTGATGACCGGTGGGGTGGCGAAGAATGCCGCGGCCGTCCATTTCCTGAGCTCGGCGCTGGGGGTGCGCGTGGACGTCCCGCCGGACCCGCAGATCACCGGCGCCTACGGTGCAGCTCTCCTCGCGCTCGAAACGTGCGGCACCGTGGCTTCGCCCCCGGACGTCGAGCTCTCGCCCACCGGCCCGCCGGCTGCCCACTCGTGCGGAGACTGCACCGGTTCGATCGAGCTACACATGCCGGCCGTACCGGCGTCATAACCCTGCCGCCCCACCTGCCGAACAGACCGTAGCTGCACCAACCACCTGACGATCGAGCTCTGTCCACGACGTACGGAGATCAATGAAGCACACGCGTAATTCGTTCTGCCGGATCTGCATCAACCACTGTTCGATACGTGTCGACGTTGACGAGGGAGTCGCGACCGCGATCCACGGGAACAGTCGCAATCAGGTGTACGGCGGATACACCTGCGTCAAAGGACGATCACAGCACGAATACCTCCGGCACGCCGATCGTCTCGTGCACTCGCTGGTGCGGACACCGGACGGCCATGTGCGTGTCCCCGTCGAGCAGGCCATGGACGAGATCGCCGCCAAACTTGCGGACATACGCGATCGGTATGGACCTCGCGCGATCGCCAGCTATGCAGGGACCATGGCGCACATCACCACCGCGCCGACTGCAGCACCCGTCCACAACGCCCTGTTCGATGCCCTCGGCTCCGACATGAGGTTCGACCCGAACACCATCGACAAAGGCGGGAAACAGGTCGCGCAGTCCCTCCTCGGGTACTGGTCCGCCCCGTCCCAGGGATTCGACGCACCGGAGGCCATCCTGCTGATCGGGATCAACCCGGTGGTTACCTGCACGGGCTTTCCAGCGGGCTCGCCCAAACGTTGGCTCCTGGACACCCTTGCCCGGGGGTGCAAACTCATCGTCGTCGATCCGCGCCGGACCGATGTGGCACGACACGCCGATTGGTACCTGCAGGCGGCACCCGGGCACGACATCCCAATTCTCGCGGCCATGATCAGGATCGTCATCGACGAGGGCCTGTTCGACCGGGACTTCGTCGCCCGCCACGTGCGCGGCCTTCCGGAGTTGACCGCCGCGGTGCACCGGTTCGATCCCTACGAGGTGGCGCGGCGGGCGGGGATATCCGGCGCGGACCTCGTCGCCGCCGCCCGCTGCTACGCCAGCGCGAAACGTGGCTACACCATGGCGGGAACCGGACCGAACATGGCGGGCGAGGGCACGCTGGTCGAGTACCTGGTGCTCGCCCTCGAGACCTTGTGCGGACGCTGGCTGCGCGCGGGCGAGACCGTGTCGGCCTCACCCACGTTGCTCCCGTCCTATGTTCCTGTCGCCCAGGCCACATCGCCGGATGCCGACTGGGCGTTGCCGGGCACGGTGCGGGTACGCGGATTGCGTAAGACCCGGGCGGGCATGCCGACGGCAACGCTGCCGGAGGAGATTCTCACCCCGGGAGAGGGGCAGGTGCGTGCCCTGATCAGCTGGGGAGGTAACCCGGCCGTAGCGTTCCCCGACCAGCGGCGGACTGTCGAGGCACTCGAGTCCCTGGAATTGTTCGTCCAGATCGATCCGTGGTATTCCGCTTCGGCACGTGTGGCCGATTACGTGATCGCACCGACGATGCCGTTGGAGGCGCCGTCGACGACCGTGTTTCTCGATGCGCTCGCAGCGAGGGGAACGGGCTATGGAATCGGGCAAGCCTACGCACAGTATTCGCCTGCCGTCGTCGAGCGCCCCGAGGGGTCCGATGTCATCGAAGAGTGGCGGTTCTTTCACGGGCTCATGACACGACTCGGGTATCCGGTCGAGGTATCGCCGTTCGGATGTCCGTCGTCTCCCCCTCGGCCGATCGACGGCGTCTCGACAACCGACGAACTCATCGACATCCTGACCGAGGGTTCCGCCATCCCCCTGTCGGAGGTCAAATCCCATCCCGACGGAATGACCCGGACGACCCGCCTCCTACAGGTGCAACCGGGCGACCCCGACGTGCTCGATCGCCTCGACATAGGCAACGGCCTGATGCTCGCCCAGTTGGCCGGACATGTCGGCGTCGTCGAGCTACCCCGGTCGGACCGGCCGTACCGTCTCCTGTGCCGACGACACCTCCACGTCTACAACTCCTCCTGCAACATCGATCGAACCCACCGCGGCGTCCCGTACAACCCGGCGTTCCTGCACCCCGACGACATGACCGAGCTCGGTGTGTCCGACGGCGCGCTCGTTCGTATCAGCTCGGACCTGTCCTCCATCACCGCTGTGGCAATGAAAGATCCAGCACTACGAACCGGAATGGTGTCGATGGCGTTCGGCTACGGACCCACCGGTGACGCCGAAGAAGTATGGGCAGTCGGCAGCAGCCCCAGCCGGCTCGTGTCCAACTCCGAGAAGTTCGACCGGTACACCGGGCAGCCGCGAATGACGAACATTCCCGTCTCGATCGAGAGAATCGACCCTCCATGCCACACGTGATCACCCAACAGTGCTGCAACGATGCGAGCTGTGTGAGCGTCTGCCCCGTCAACTGCATCCACCCCACTCCTGAAGAGCCTGACTACGCACGCGCGGAAATGCTCCACATCGACCCTGCGACCTGCATCGACTGCGGGGCATGCACGGATGTCGACGTCTGCCCGGTGGACGCGATCGTCCCGGACTCGGCTCTCACACCCGAGACCATCCGGTACGCGGACCTCAACGCGCGCTTCTTCGACGACTCGACACGCACGCAATACAGGCGCGAAAGAGTTGCGCGCGAGCGATCCGACCACAACCGGTCATCCGTAGGCCCGCTGCGTGTGGCGATCGTGGGGTCCGGGCCGAGCGCCTGCTACGCGGCGGACGAGTTGACGACCACGCCGGGTCTCGACGTCGAGGTTCACATCTTCGACCGTCTGCCCACGCCGTGGGGCCTGGTTCGCTACGGAGTTGCACCGGACCATCAACACACCAAGTCCGCGACCCGGACATTCGAGCGGATGGCAAGTCGACCGGGGGTGTTCTTCCACCTCGGGGTAGAGATTGGCACGCACCTCACCCACGACGAACTCCTTGCCCACCATCATGCGGTGATCTACGCGGTAGGTGCGCCCGCCGACAAGCGACTGGACATTCCCGGAGAAGACCTGCCGGGCAGTGTGTCGGCAACCGATCTGGTCGGGTGGTACAACGGCCATCCCGATCACACAGACCATGCCTTCGACCTGTCCACCGAGCGGGCGGTGATACTGGGCAACGGGAATGTGGCGCTGGATATCGCACGGATCCTCACACGCGACGTCAAGGAATTGGCACGTACGGATATCGCCGGACACGCCCTGTCGGCGCTGGCCGGCAGCGGCATCCGAGAGGTCGTCGTAGTAGGTCGCCGTGATCCGGCGTATGCCGCTTACACGACACCCGAGTTGCTGGGGCTCACCGGGTTGACAACCGAGGTCGAGGTAACCCTCGACTGTCCCGCGACGGAAGTCGACCCTGCCGAGAATGACAACGATCAGATGGCCTGTCCACCGACGACGCTGAAGGCGCAAGTTGCAGATGAGCTCGCGTCACGACCCGCAGGTAGCGCCCCACGCAGGATAGTGCTGCGATATCTGGCATCACCGGTGGAGATCCTCGGCGACGATCGCGTGCGAGGAATACGGTTGCGACGCAATGAGATGGCCGCCGATGGTAACGACCGTTCCGCTATCCGGCCCACGAAGACCACAGATGTGCTCGAATGCGGACTCGTCGTACGGTCGGTCGGTTACCGAGGCCGCCCGATGCCCGGCCTTCCCTTCGACATCGACCGCGGAATCATTCCGAACCACAACGGTCAGGTTGTGGATCCGACTACAGGAGAAACTCGGAAGGGTGTGTACGTGACCGGGTGGATCAAACGTGGCCCTTCCGGCGTCATCGGCACGAACAAGCACTGCTCGATCGAAACGGTCACGAGTCTTCTCGACGACCACGCGAACGGGCGACTCACAGCTCCAGCGAGAGGCAGTCGATCGTTGCTGGATCTCCTGCGAGAACGAAGGCCGGAATCGATCGACTACGAAGGGTGGCAGGCCATCGATCAGTTCGAACGGGCTGCGGGGAAGCAGGCGGGACGTCCGCGGGTCAAGATCGTCGACATCGACGGCATGCTTGTTCGGGCCCAATTTTCCTGACGCTACGCCATAAAACCCCACCACCCCCCCTGGCGGCGAGCGCTCCCCGCGGCGGGTGGGCGAGGGTGGGGTTCATGGTGTGTCAGAAGGCAGAGATGCCGCCGTTGACACTGATCGTCTGACCGGTGAGGCGAGCGGCATCGGGGCCGCCGAGAAACACGATGAGGGACGCGAGATCCTCGGGCACAGCCACACCGAGATGAGCTTGAGCTGACGCCTTCTCGAAAAGCGACTTGCTGAAACCATCGCTGAGCACATTGGCCGCTGTTGGTGTGCCATCGATCAACGAGGGAGTCACCGCGTTCACTCGCACACCGTTGCGCTTGGCTTCGATCGCGGTCACCCGCGTGAACATCACGATCGCGGCCATCGCGGCCCCGAGGGCACTCTCACCGGGCGTCGGCACCTTGGCTGCATCGGACGCGATGTTGACGATGCTTCCCCCTCCCTGTTGCTGCATCAACGGCAACACCGTCCGGGTCATCAGCATCGGGGGTAGGGCCTGCCCCATCAGGATGCCCGCGATGTCGGCGACTGGAGTACGGTGCAGCAACTCGGGCCGGTAGGACGTGGTTGTGGAGTTGACGAGAACGTCGACCGATCCCAACGCCCGGTGAGCCTCGGCGACGGAGGATTCCACCTGACCGATTTCGGATGCATCAGTCGCGATGAAGGTTACGTCGGCATCCGAACACCGATCCTGGACCGTTCGCTCTGCGGCTTTCCCTCGCTCTTCGTTCCGACCGAGCAACACGATTCGGCGTACGCCCGCGTCAACAAAGCCGAGCGCCGTCGCGAGGCCGACACCCGACGTGCCACCGGCGATCAGTACTCCCGAGTCTTCGTAGTGTCGGACCAGCGTGGATGAAGACATGCATTTACCTCCAGAGACGGCGCTACCGCACCTTAGTTGACAGATATTGATGTGACATGGACATTTATGTAGAGTATAGACACAGCGCAGCACATCTCCGGAAGGGCTTCAGGAATTCGGAGGTCTTGGTCATTTTCGATTGATGATGAGGTAAACGTTCCATCCTGGCCGGCATCGCAGGCATCCAGAGCACTCCCCGGTTCGGCGCTCCAGTCGTATGACAATGCTGGACGAATCTCGGTTTTCGATGTATTACTTCAGTGTGTGATAGAGGCAACAAGGTTTCGAGATGCCTCGTGTACCGCGTATCGAAACGACACTTCAACTCTCAAACGCTGAAGACAGGATTACGCACCATGCACCCAGAATTGTCACTGTGGCCGTCGACTCCCAGCACAGGAGTTCGCGACATCACCCTCGGTGGGTTGCTTCGCGAGGCTGCAAGCACAGTGCCCGACCGTATCGCCCTCGTCGACGCCGTTCCGGACCCCAGCGAGCGGACCTCGTGGACCTACAGCGAACTGCTGGCCGAGGTCGAGTCGGTTGCCAAGGCACTGTTGACCAAGTGCGAGCCTGGAGATCGGATCGGCATCTGGGCTCCGAACAGTGCCGATTGGGTCATCCTGCAGCAGGCCGTCGCGATGGCGGGGATGGTCGTCGTCGCGGCGAATCCGGCCTACCGCGCCCATGAACTCGAATACGTGCTGAAGCAGGCCGGCGCCGTTGCGCTGTTCTATCGCGACTCCTACAGAGGAGTCGACCTCCGATCGATCATCGACGAGATCCGGCCCAATCTTCCCGGGCTGCATACGATCGTCAGCACCAGCACGTGGCGGTCGTTCGTCGACGCCGCCGACAGCACGAAGGAATTGCCCGACGTAGACCCTCGGGATCCCGTGCAGATCCAATACACCTCGGGAACAACGGGTTTCCCGAAGGGTGCCCTACTGCACCACAAGGGCATCATCAACGAGGCCAACTTCGTATTCGACCGCGCCGACATGGAAGAGGGCGGCGTGTGCATCAATGCGATGCCGATGTACCACATCGGCGGCGGCGCGGTCACCGAGTTGGGGACTTTCTCGAAGCGAGGCACCTACGTCGTACTCCCTGCATTCGATGCCGCGCAGACTCTGGAAATGGTCGAAACCTACAACGGCACGCACTCGCTGATGGTCCCCACGATGCTCATTGCACTGCTCGAACACCCAGATCTGGAGACGAGGGACATTTCCAGCCTGCGCACGGTACTGTCCGGAGCCGCAACCGTGCCCGAGAGCCTGATCCACCGAGTCATCGACCGCCTCGACTGCCGGTTCACCATCCTGTTCGGACAGACCGAGATGCACGGAGTGATCAGCCAGACGCGCGTCACGGACGATCCGGTCGATCAAGCCACCACCGTCGGTCAGCCGTTACCCGAGCTCGAGGTAAAGATCGCGGACCCGCTGACGAGTGAAGCCCTGCCGATCGGCGAACAGGGTGAAATCTGTTGCCGCGGTTACCAGAACATGCTCGGCTACTACGAAATGCCCGATGCCACCTCCGCGACCATCGACGCCGAGGGATGGCTGCACATGGGAGATCTCGGCACCATGGATACCCGTGGCTTCATCAAGGTCACCGGACGCCTCACCGAGGTGATAATCCGCGGCGGCGTGAACCTGTATCCTCGCGAGATCGAGGAGCTGCTGTTCCAGCACCCGTCGATCGCCGACGTCATCGTCGTGGGCGTGCCGGACGAACGGTGGGGCGAGCAGGTGGGGGCGGTTATCCGACTCCACGACGGCCACGATCGGCCAGACCCTTCTGCACTCAAAGCCTGGTGTCGCGAACGCATTTCGGCACACAAGGCGCCGTCGCTCTGGTATTTCACCGACCAGTTCCCGATGACGCCCAGCGGCAAGATTCAGAAGTTCCGGCTGCGCGACCAAATCATCGCCGGCGAGTTGGCGTCGGCCTCCGAACGCGCGGACGTCAGTTGACGTATCGAGGTGCTCACGCACCTACTTTGTAGAACTACGCACACCCCATTCGGCAGGAGTCCCATATGCATCCCCTCACCAACCGGTATACCCGCCTGATCGGAATCGACCACCCGATCGTCCAGGAAGGACTCGGCCCGTTCCGGACTCCCAAACTCGCGGCCGCTGTCTCCAACGCAGGTGGGTTGGGGACGGTCTCGATGCCCGGCATGCCTACCGACCTCGAGGCGGGCGCACGCACGTTCCGCGAACATATCGAGGAGTGCGCGTCCCTGACCAGCAATCCGTTCGCAGTGAACATTCCGGTCGGCGTCGACGGCAACGGCGTCGTACTGCCGTTCACCGACGTCTACATCCGCACGGTACTCGAGGCTCGGCGATCAGATTCGGCACTGACCGACCAGTTGACCGTACTCACCACCTCGGCGGGCTTCCCCGGCGACTACATCGGGCCGATCAAAGACGCCGGCATGATCCACCAACACAAGGTGGGGTCCACGAGGCAGGCCGTCAAGGCCGCAGACGCCGGCGTCGACGTCGTCATAGCTGCGGGATTCGAGATGGGCGGCCACGCACCCAGCAAAGCCGTTCACTCGTATGTATTGATTCCCAGCGTCACCGAAGCTGTCGACGTTCCGGTTCTGCTCACCGGCGGCGCCCGCGATGCCCGGGGACTCGCATCGGCGTTGGCGATGGGTGCGGACGGTGTGGCGATGGGAACCCGGTTCATCGCCAGCACCGCGAACTCCGACTGGCATCCGGCGTATATCCAGGCAATTCTCGGCGCCGGGGAGGGAGACGACGTCGCATTCGACGGTGTCTACGGACCGTGCCGAGGCCTGCGCAATGCGGCATCGAAGAAGCTCACGAATCACCAGGAATCGGCGGGTGAGATCCTCGATACCGTCGAACTCACACGGTGGAAGATCGAATCGATGCAGCGCGCTCAGACCGACGGGGATGTCACCGACGGCCTGGTCCTGACCGGACAGGTGGCGTCCGCGATCAACGACATCATCGATATCGCCGAGTTCGTCCCTCGCATGGCGTCCGAGGCGGCCGACATCCTTCGCCGACTCGCATCCGCGTTGCCGACACCGGTGCCGACGCCGGCCTGACCAGATTCCGGGCAGCGGTGGTTCGAGTGGTCGCGGATAGCATGTCGTCCGTGACCGAATCAATGTCGAAGCCGGCGGCGGGTGGGTCGAGCTCGGTTGGCAGCGCGCGTTCCGCACTCATCTCGATTCTCGGCGAGTTCGTCGCTCCGTACCGTCGACCGGTGCGGACGGCGGCGCTGCTCTATGCCCTCACCGGCCTGGGCTTCGGGGAGGCTGCCAGTAGGCAGGCAATCGCTCGCGCAGGTGCATCCGGTCTGATCACCGCCAAGCGAGACGGTCGCGAGACGAAGTGGAGCCTCACCGAGCGGGGCCATCAGCTGTTCATCGAAGGCACGATGCGGGTGTTCCCGGACGCGTCCCAGGCCGGGCGATGGGACGGCCGGTGGCTCGTCGTCATCGTTCCTGTTCCCGAGTCGCACCGGGCGGTACGGAAGAAGCTGTATGCCGCGTTCCGATGGGCCGGTTTCGGCAACCCCAGTCCCGGCGTGTGGGTCACCCCGCACGTTGATCGGCTGGCCGAAGCCACGAAGGTGATCGATTCCCTCGGACTGTCGCCGAACACCGTCTCCTTCATCGGGTCGCCCGCAGCCGCCGGCATCTCAGAGGACGAGTTGGTGCACCGCTCGTGGGATCTCGAGAAGATCGCCCACGACTACGACGACCTCTTGACCAGGTTCGCAGACAAGAAAGGCCTGTCGGGCGAGGCCGCACTGTTCGCGCACCTGGAGTTGGTGGACGCACTCCGGCAGACGCCCTACATGGATCCGCACCTGCCGGACGTCCTCCTGCCCGACTGGCCCGGTCTCGGGGTCGTGAAACGACTCCAGGATTTCCGCACCGAGTGGGCACCTGCAGCGCACGCGCACTGGCTGTCGATAGCGCGCCTCGACTGAAACACCGACTCGACACATTCGGGCACACCTCTGCCCAGATCTAGTTTTACATTTCTCGACAGCACATGTCCTGAAATGTATAGTTCTGGGCAGCGCCGTTGCGGTGCGTTTCACTTGAGGAAGTTGAAGGAGAACAGTGAGCGAACTCCACGCACCCTCGCTGGCCACGCTGCGAACTGCCGCCGACGATCCGGTTTCGTACGCACAGAATTGGAAAGACACACATCGACGACCCGTCATCGGCTCGTTCCCCATGAACTTTCCGTCCGAGATCGTGCATGCTGCAGGCGCCTTGCCGGTGATCGTTCAAGAGAGCAAGACACCGATCACCGAGGGTCGTAGCATGCTCGCCGAGTTCTACTGCGGATACACCAGGAGCGTCGCCGACCAGGCGGCCCTCGGCGAACTCGACGTGTTCGACGGATTCGTCGCTGCCGACCACTGCGTACAACTTCTGGGCGCCGTCGATGCCATCCGCTACGTACGGCCCGAAAAGCCGGTGCATTTCGCGCAATTCACCAGCGCGATGGATGACGCCTGGACCAAACCCCGAGTCGACAGTCGAATCGGCGACCTGAAGACCGAGATCGAAACCGTCGTCGGCACTGCCGTGACCGCCGAGGACCTCGCACGCAGCATCGGACTGTTCAATGCGAACCGTCGCCTGCTCCGCCGGTTCTACGACTTGCGCCGATCAGGCCTGATACGCATCACTGCCGGCGAGATGCAACTTCTCGTCAAATCGAGCATGGTCATGGATATCGAGGAGCACACGTCCGTCCTCGAGACATTGCTCGATCGACTCGTGCTGCGCGATCAGGCACCGGATGACCTGGTGCGGCTGCATCTTTCGGGCCATTTCTGCCACGCACCCAAACCTGAGATCCTCGACGTCATCGAGGAATCCGGCGGACTAGTCGTGGACGACGACCTGTACACCGGCTACCGATACATTTCTACCGATGTCCCCGAAGGTGACGATCCACTGACGGCGCTGTCGACGTGGTACATGCAGCGAAACATCAACGCACCGTGCCCTACTCGCGTTACCAGCAAGGTTGACTGGGATACGTACCTACTGAATTCGCTTGCGGAGAGCCGCTCGGTCGGGGTCGTCGTGCTGATGGCCAAATTCTGCGAGCCGCACATGCTGTACTACCCGGAGTTACGCAAGGCGCTCGAAGAGCACGATGTGCCATCGCTGTTGATCGAGACCGAACACGAGGGCATTCCGGTGGAGACGTTGCGGACCAAGATGGAGACCTTCATCGAGCGCATCCGCCGTCATTCTGCACCCGTCCCTGCCTGATTCGTAACCCACGTTCGAAGGAGTTCGTAGTGTCGATCGCAACGCCCCGAGACAAGACCAACCGATTGTCGAGCACTCGAGTCGGCGGAAAGATGACCGCCGATTACTGGGACAACATCTTCACCGCCAAGGAGCGTGGCAAGCACGTCGTCTGGTACAACGGTTCCGCCCTCAACCCCATCTTTCAGGCAGCGGGCCTCGAATGGTGCCACGGTGAGGCGTTCGCTGCCCGCCTCGCCGCACAGCACCTCGAGGAGCCGGCCCAGGCTGCTGGTTCCGAGTACGGCTATATCGGTGAGCTCTGCTCGTATGCCCGCACTCACCTCGGGTGTGCCGTCCTGACGCAGAAGAACGTCAACGAACGCGAGAGCGGCGTCGTGGGCATGCTCGACCAACAGGAACTCGCAGCCAAACTTCCCGCACCAGACTTCTTCGTCAACGGATATGCAGGCTGCAGCACCGGTCAGCAATGGGACGCGATGACGTATCGAGTCTTCGACCGAAAGCTCCCCATCTTCAACGTGTCGATTCCGATGCTGTGGGGCAACAAGCCGGACGCCGGATACATGCGCGGCGAAGAGTGGAACGAGGCCAGCACCTACGTGGAAGGCCAGCTGCGGGAATTGGTCAAATTCCTCGAGCAGCAAACCGGGCGACCGTTCGACTGGGATGCGCTGAGCGAGAGCATGTCCTACATCAAGAAGGCATCGCGACTGCGCCTCGAAGCGATGGAACTGTGCACGCTCGCCCCGACGCCGGCGACGTATTGGGACTGGGTCGCCAGCATCGCACCCATCAACTTCCTCCCCGGTAATCAGGCACTCGTCGACTACTTCGCGGGTGTGAAAGCCGAGATCCAGCAGCGAATCGTCGACGGCGTCTCCGCCGTCGCAAATGAGCGGTACCGCGTGTACTTCGACGGAATTATGAACTGGAACAAACTCGGATTCCTCACCCGCAAGTTCGCCGAGTACGACGTCGCTGTGGTCGCCGGTCGCTACACGCATGAATCCTTCTGGCAGGAACCGCAACTCATCGATGTGGACAATCCGCTGCGCGGGATGGGCCAGCATTACCTGCTGTGCCCACTGAACCACGGGCTCAAGAATCTTCAGGAATTGCTGCTCAAGCGCCTCGACCAGTACTCCATCGACGGTATCGCCTTCCACTCGACTCGCACGTGCCGCGCAATGACGAATCCACAGTCGATGCTGGCCAAGGCAGCCGAACGGGAACGCGGGGTCAAGTCGTTCGTCTTCGAGGGCGACGTCGCGGACGCTTCGTTCTACAACGATGAGCTGTTCGACAGCCGCCTCGAGGCGATGTTGGAGGCCATCGACGTGCAGCGGATGAAGACGCTGGTCTGATGAACTGGTACGTGATGGGCGTGGACCTCGGCTCGACGACGGCCAAGGCCACCGTCGTCGACCAGGACGGTGGCCTGGTCGGCTCGAGCGTTGTCCAGATGGGTGCCGTCAGTAGAGATGCGGTGACCCGCGCAATGAACCGGGCGCTGACGGCCGCAGATGTCACTCAGGACGACATCAGACGAACCATCAGCACAGGATACGGGCGCAAGCTCGTTCCCGGCGCCGACCGGTCGTTCACCGAGATCACCTGCCATGCGCGCGGAGCAGCAGCCCTGCACCCGGGGGTCCGATTGGTCATCGATATCGGCGGGCAGGACAGCAAAGTCATTGCGGTCGACTCCGACGGTTTGGTGGATCGCTTCGCCATGAACGATCGGTGTGCGAGCGGGACCGGGCGCTTCTTCGACGTGCTCGCGCGCGCACTGGAAGTCGATGTCGAGGAGGTGGGCAGTCTTGCGCTGGCGGGTGCCGACGGCCTGGAAGTCAGTAGCATGTGCGCCACCTTCGCCGAGACGGAGGTGATCTCCCTCCTGGCTCAGGGGCAAGCCAAGTCCGATATCGCCGCCTCCGTCCACAAAGCTGTTGCCGCGAGAACCCTCGGTTTGGTCGCCCAGGTCGGCAAGGCGACGCCGACCGTCATGACCGGTGGTGTCGCCCAGAATGCGGCAGCCAGGCATTACATCGAATTGGCATTACGCCACCCTCTCGAACTGCTCGAGCAGCCACAGATCGCAGGGGCCTACGGCGCCGGCCTTCTGGCACGGGACGAGTACGCAGGATCGGTCGCCCCGACCGAATCACGTGATGGCGCAGCCAAGCAGCAGCTGGCCGCACGGGCAGCGGGGATAGTTCCCCAATGCGCCGGTTGCGACGGGACCGCCGGTGACCACAGCCACGTCTCGATTCCGCTGACGGTACGGACCACGACATGAGCCCCGTGCGTGACTCCACGATCTTCATCGTGGGTGGTGATCGTGGAGCCGGTTTGCTGATTGCGCATCGACTCGTCGAACTCGGTGCGCAGCGCATCGGTCTGATCGGTCGCGATGTCGAGCAAGGTGAAATTGCGGCAAAAATGCTGTTCGAATCGGCGTCGGGTATTTGGGCGCTGTCCGGAGCCGGGGATCTGTCGTCGAACGAGGACGCCTGCCGGGTAGTGGCGGAACTCGCCGCGTCACTCGGCGATGCCGACATCCTCGTCTACTGTCTGCCCGGCGACAATGCCGTCTCTGACGTCGTACTGAAATCCATGCGTGCGCTCGGCCACGGAACCGTTGTGACCGTCGGCGGAACTTCGGAGTCCGATTCCGGCGGTGTCCGTATTCGATCGGTCGCACTCGACGAGGATCTCGTCGTCGCGAACGAGGTGCTCGCCCGACTGCAAGACAACTAGCGCACCTCTGCGTCAGACTCGGCATGACAGGTGAGAAGTGTCTTTTACCTGTGCGCCCCGGGCAGAGGCCTGATCCGCTGCGCACTACCTTGGCCCTTGCCCCGTTTCGCCGCCGCCTACCGCGAGCGATATGGTGTCGCACCGTCGGAGACATTGCGCCGCGCCTGATCTGTCAGGTGGTGATCAGCTGGATCGGCACGCCGGACCCGACAGGGTCGATGACGGCGTCGAGGATGGTGCGCTGAGTCTGGGTGAGATGGTTGGCACAGGCATCGGCTGCGGCGCCACCGTCGCGGTCGCGGATTGCCCGGCACATGGCGCGGTGTTCGGCGAGGGACGTCTCGAGCCTCTCCGGGCGGGAGTGCGCGATGGTACGCAGCCGTGCGCTGTGGGGTCGCAGCTCGCCGAGGGAGCGGGCGAGGTGTGCGTTGCGGGTGCGCGCGATGACGGCTTGGTCGAAGGCTTCGGCGAATTCATAGAACCGGGTCCGGCGTTCGTCGGACGGCTCCTGGCCGGCGAGAAGGTCGAACGCGTCGAGGATTTCCGCGAAGGCCTTCTTCGCCGGGGGTGATGCGTCGATGCCGTCGGCGACCATCCGCATCGCCGCCGATTCGAGCATCATCCGCAGTTCGAACAGGTCCCGCACCCCCTGGATCGAAATCGGCGCGACCCGGGCGCCCTGCCGGTCGATGAGTGAGACCAACCCTTCGGCCTCGAGCCGGAGCAGCGCCTGCCGGACCGGGGTCCGTGAGGCAGCGAAGCGTTCGCTGACTCCGATGACGCTCAGGGACTCCCCGGGCGACAGTTCTCCGGTGAGGATGTCCCGTTTGAGCTGCGCGTATACGAAATCGCTCTTGCTGTCGGCCGCCATGTATACATCATAACGAACACTATAGGACTCGATATAGTGCGCGATACGGTATACCGTGATGCACACCACTACAACGGAGGAAGTCCGATGCTCGTCATACTCGGCTTTTCGATGATCGCGGTATTCATGTACCTGATCATGAGCAAGCGCATCACTCCGGTCGCGGCCCTCATCGTCGTGCCGACCGTATTCGCCCTTTTCGCCGGAGCGGGAATGGGTTTCAGCGACATGATCATGGAGGCACTGCTCAAACTCGCCCCCACGGCGGCGCTGTTGTTCTTCGCGATCACGTTCTTCGGGATCATGATCGACGTCGGGTTGTTCGACCCGCTGATTCGGCTGATCCTCAAATTCGTCCGGAACGACCCGATGAAACTTGTCGTCGGCACGGCGCTGCTGACGTCGATCGTCTCGCTCGACGGGGACGGGTCGACCACATTCATCATCGTGACCTCGGCGTTCCTGCCGATCTACCTCAAACTGCGCATGAGCCCGGTGGTGCTGACCGTCGTCGCGGCCACCGCGAACGGGGTGCTGAACACGGTGCCGTGGGGTGGATCGACTGCCCGGGCCGCGGCCGCGCTGAACGTCTCACCGATCGACATCTTCGTCCCGATGATCCCCGCGATCGCGGCCGGCCTGGTCGCGGTACTCGTCCTGGCCTACTTCCTCGGTCGGAGCGAACGCAGGCGCGTGGGTCTGCTCACCCTGGACTCCGACACCGAAGCTGCAGAAGAAGCGGCGCTGGTGGGGGCCTCGGGCGGCACGGGAACGTCCACGTCCGGCACCGCTGCGGCGCCATCCCACTCCATCACCGGCGGTGGCGACGACGTCTCCGATTTCGCGGACCTGCCCGAGACCGGTGACCATCTCGAGCGGCCCAAGGCCCGTCCGAAGCTGGTGTGGGTCAACTTCGCGCTGACCGCCGCGGTGATGACGCTGCTCGTGCTCGGGACGTTCGCGCCGCCGGTGATCCTGATGCTCGGCGTCGGAATCGCCCTGATCATCAACTTCCCCCGGGTCTCGGAACAGGCCGATCAGCTCAAGGCGCACGCCTCCAGCGTGGTCTCGGTGGTGGCGCTGGTCTTCGCGGCCTCGGTCCTCACCGGGGTGCTCTCGGGCACCGGGATGGTCGAGGCCATGGCTCAATGGCTCGTCGACATCATCCCGACCAGTTTCGGCCCGCACCTGGCGGTCGTCGCCGGCCTGCTCAGCCTGCCGCTCACGTTCTTCATGAGCAACGACGCCTTCTTCTTCGGCGTGCTGCCCGTGCTCAACGAAACGGCCTCGCACTACGGTATTTCCGCGGAAGAGATGGCCCGCGCCGCGATCATCGGACAGCCGCTGCACACCTCCAGCCCCCTGGTCGCCTCGTTCCTGCTCCTGGTGGGCCTGGCGAAGGTCGAACTCGGAGACCACCAGAAGAAGGCGATCTGGCGTGCCTCCCTGGTCGGGCTGGTCATGCTCGTCGTCGGAATCCTCGTCGCCGCATTCCCCGGATAAGGACGGAACCCGCCATGAACTACGTCATCTTGCTCACCGACCGCCCGGAAAGCCACGGCGCACTCGACTGGACACTCGAGACCGCCGCAAAGCTCGCCGACGACCCGGCGGCGGTGACCGTGCACATCGTGCTCGCCGCCGGCGCCGATTCCCCGGCCGGCCCCAACTACACCTCCCCGGCACTCGCCACACAGGCCCGGAAGCGGCTCGACGAGACCGGCGTGAAGTACGAATTGCACGACGCCGAAACCGATCTCGCGGACCAGGTCGTCACCCTGGCGGCCGAGACCGGCGCCGCCCTCGTCTCACTCGGACTGCGTCGACGGTCTGCGGCAATGAAGCTGCTCCTCGGCAGCCACACTCAGCGCATCCTGCTCGACGCGCCCTGCCCCGTCGTGGGAGTCAAGGAACCCACCTGACCCTACGCAGCATGCCGCCCGCACCAGGAGATGGTGCGGGCGGCACGCTTTCGGAAAGTCCGCCGCGAGGAGGATCTGTGGTCAGGCGGCGACGAAGGTGATGCACGAAGGGGTGCCGGTGGTGATCGCATCCCCGTGGCGGTCCAGTCGGCCGGTTGCGTCGTCGAGGACGAACAGAACGATGTTGTCGTCCTTCCGGTTCGCCACATACAGGGCGCTACCGGCGGGGTCGAGCGTCATGAACCGCGGTTGGTGGCCTGCGGTGTCGGTGAACGACGGCGGCAGGAGTGATCCGACCGGACTGATGCCGAATACGGCGACCGAATCGTGCCCACGGTTGGATACGTAGACGAATCGACCGTCGCGGCTGATCACGATCGCGGCGGCGGTGGATTCCCCGCCGACGTCGGCCGGCAGCGTCGACAGGCTCGGCCCCGCGGTCGCCACGGCACTCTGCCGGTCGTGTGGTAGACGGTGACCTGGGACGACAGTTCGTCGACCAGGTAGAACGCCGGCAGATACGGATGATGGGCCAGATGCCGGGGCCCGGTTCCGGGTGCGGTGAGCACCGGGTCGCCGAGGGGCGACACGGTGCCCGAACCCGCGCCGACGGCGACCGCGCCCACCGCCCCGGCGCCCGCGGCGAGGAACGCCCGCCGACTCCACCGCGGCCCGGTCACCGCGCCGGCTCCGCGGTCAACCCGACATCGAGGCCGGCCACTTTCCACACTATGGGTGTCCTCGTCTCCGATGCGTCTTGCGCTGGGCGGATGGTCAGGTGAGGTTGGTGCCGTGTTCCTCGTCGATACGGGTGGTCACCCCGGTGGCGACGATGGTGCGGTTCGCGTCGACCGAGGCGTAGGTCCAGAAGATGTGCAGTTCGTCGGTGTCGGACGTGTTCTGGAAGAAATGCGCGATGCCGGCGGGGATGAACGAGTTGTCGCCGACGGTGACCGGGTACTCGACGCCGTCGATGTGCGCGACCGCCGAGCCCCTGATGATCAGCACGGACTCGTCGCAGTTGTGGATGTGTTCGGGGATCGCGGCGCCGGGTCCGAACATGGTGATGCCGTTGAGGAAGTCCTTCGCGCCGACCTGCTGGGAGACCAGCGGGATGGTGCGGGCGCCGCCGCCGCGCTGACGCGGGGTGATCTCCCCGGACTTCAGCACGACGGCGGGGCGCCCGTCGTCCCCGGCCGATGTCGTCACGAGGTGCCCGGGGGCGGGATCGGTGGTGGTCAAGAGAGGTCTCCTTCGGAAGTGGTTGCGGGAAAAACTATTCGGAAACCGGTGCCTGGGATCCCGGTTCCTTCATCGCCCACCAGGTGCGGACATTGACGAATTCCCGGATCCCCGCCGAGGCGAGTTCGCGGCCGTAGCCGGAGCGTTTGGTGCCACCGAACGGCATCCGGGCATCGGACGCGACGACGGAATTGATGAAACACGCCCCGGACTCGATGCGCCTGCCGACCGCGATCGCCGCCTCGACGTCGGTGCCCCACACACTCGCACCGAGCCCGAAACGGGTGTCGTTGGCCACCGCGACCGCCTCGTCCGGCCCGTCGACCGCGATGATCGCCGCGACCGGCCCGAACGTCTCCTCCTCATACACCGACATCCCCTTGCGGACGTCCCCGAGCACGGTCGGCGCGTAGAAGAACCCGTCCGTGCCCTCGAGTGCAAGCCCGCCGTGCAGCACGGTGGCACCCTGCCCGACGGCGGCCCGCACCTGCCGGTCGATGCCGTCGAGCAGGTCCCGGCGGGCCATCGGGCCGACGTCGGTGCCGTCGATCTCCGGGTCGCCGACCTGCAGCCGGCCGACGTGGTCCACGAATAGCCGGGTGAACTCGTCCACGATCGAGGCGTCGACGACGAACCGCTTCGGGGAGATGCAACTCTGCCCGGCGTTGAGGAACCGGCCCCTCGCGGCGAGCGCCGCCACCCGCGGCAGGTCGGCGTCGGCGAGGATCACGAACGGATCGGAACCGCCGAGTTCGAGGACGGACTTCTTGATCTCCCGACCGGCCAGCGAGCCGACCGCGCTGCCGGCACGTTCGCTGCCGGTGATGGTCACCGCCCCGATCCTCGGGTCGGCGATCAGACGCTCGGTGGTGGCGGGCACGTCCGGTTCGGCCACCAGCAGCGCCGTGAACAACCCGTCCGGCAGGCCCGCCGCGCGCAGGATGTCCTCGCTCTCGACCGCCGACCCGGTGGTGTTCGGGGAATGCTTGAGCAGGGCGGCGTTGCCGGCCATCAGCGCGGGGGCAGCGAACCGGAACACCTGCCACAACGGGAAGTTCCACGGCATGATCGCCAGCACGATCCCGACCGGCTCGTAGGAGACCCAGCTGTCGTCGGCGGACGTCGCGTAGGTCTCGTCGGCGAGGAAATCGGCGGCGTGATCGGCGTAGTACTCGAGCCCGACCGCGCACTTCTCCACCTCGGCCCGGGACTCGACCAGCGGCTTCCCCATCTCCCGGGTCACCAGCAACGCCAGCGAATCCCGGCGGCGGCGCAGCTCGGCCGCCGCCGCGCGCAGCACCTCACCGCGAGTCTTGAAATCCTCACCCGCCCAGGATTTCTGCGCGGATGCGGCAGCGTCGACGAGAGCGTCGATCCGCTCCGGCGACATCGCCGCATAGGTGGCCAACGGTTGGCCGGTCGCCGGGTTGACGGTGGTGATCGATGCGGTCATGAGCGAGTCCTTCTCAGCGGTGGGGGTGGGTCGGGCAGGGTGAATCAGGCGTGTGCAGTGTCGGTTTCGCTGATGTGCACGTCGCCGAAGGTGTTGACCTGACTGCCGGGAACGAGGCACTCGTCGGCGCCGGCCCGCCAGTCCGCGAAATGCGGGGCCGCCTTGTGCTGGGCGAATGCTTCGGCGTCCCGGTAGATCTCGTAGAAGAAGAAGTGGTTGCGCTCGGCGGCGTGCTCGACGACGTCGAAGCGCAGGCACCCCGGCTCGTCCCGCACCGACCGCAGCGCATTGTCGGCGATCACGGCCAGGAACCTGTCCCGCTTGTCCGGCTCGACCTGCACCGACACGATCAGACTCAGCATGGGTCTCCCTTGAACTCTTTCGTGCATCCGTCTTGGTATGTCATAGTGTATACCGTAACGTATCGATTAGGAACGGGGAACCGACATGAGTGATGTCCGCGTGAAGCCCGAGGCTCTGGCCGCCTTCGGCTGCGAGGTACTGGAGAAGATCGGCGTGCCTGGCGACGACGCAACCCTGGTCCTCGACAGCCTGGTGCAGGCCGACCTGTGGGGCCACCAGTCCCATGGAGTTCTGCGCCTGCCCTGGTACGCGGCCCGATTGCAGTCCGGGGCGATGACGACCGTGACCAGCCCGGAAATACTCGTCGACGGTGGAGCCCTGCTGCTGCTCGACGGCCGCGCCGGCATCGGGCAGGTCCTCACCGACACCGCCCGGCGGGAGGCCGTCGCCCGCGCCCGCACCCACGGCGTCGGCGTGGTCGGGGTGCGCAACTCCAACCACTTCGGCACGGCGATGTACTACACCCGCCGCGCCGCCCAGGACGGCTGCGTGTCCATCCTGACCACCAACGCGAGCCCGGCGATGGCGCCGTGGGGTGGACGCGACAAGGTCCTCGGCACCAACCCGTGGTCGATCGCCGCCCCGGCGCCCTCCGGCTCAGGGGTCGTCGCGGTCGACATCGCCAACACGGCCGTCGCGCGCGGCAAGATCTACCTCGCCCGCAACCGGGGCGAGCAGATCCCGTCCACCTGGGCAATGGATTCGGCCGGGCGCGTCACCACCGACGCTGCCGCCGCTATCGACGGGGTCATCCTCCCGATGGCCGGGCACAAGGGCTACGCCATCACGTTCATGATGGACATCCTGTCCGGGGCGCTCACCGGAAGCCACACCGGAACCCGTGTCCGCGGACCCTACGAAGCCGACAAGGCCAGCGGCGCCGGACATCTGTTCATCGCCGTCGATGTCGCCGCGATGGGCTCGACCACCGCGTACCTCGACTCCGTCGGCGAACTCATCGACGAGGTCAAGAACACCCCGCTCGCCGAAGGCGCCGAGGAAATCTTCTACCCCGGCGAACTCGAAGACCGCGCCGAAGTCCGCAACCTCGATGCCGGCGGCGTGGTCCTCCCCGATCAGACCCGCACCGATCTCGAAACCCTCGGTGCCCGGATCGGAATCACCGCGGACTTCTGACAGCGCGACACCGCACGGTCGGCACGGCGCACCGCGCAACACGATCTCCGCGCAGCCCATCGAGGAGCCGGCTTCGGAACAGCTCTCCAGCAGCTGACCGCCGGCAGGCCTCCCCCCATCACAAACCGCTCGGTCTGTGTTCTATAGTTCGGGCGGTCCGCGGCATCGGGCCGACCGGTTCTGTGGGGAGTGGGGTTGTGGCGCGAGTTTCCCTGCCGGTTTCCGATGCGCATCCCCCGCTGTCGTTCGAGCGGACCGTGCCGCGCAGGTATGTGCATCGGCAATCGGTGTCCGAGGTCTTCCTCACCGACTGCGTCCCGCTGCGGGTGCCGGACCGGTTCGTTCTCGCAGCGCAGTGGCCCCGCCTGCACGGCTTCTATCGGACTCGCGGCGGGCGCTACGACACCATGCTGTTGGCGGAAACGCTCCGGCAGGCCGCGATCTACCTGGGTCATACCCGCTACCGCGTCCCGTTGCCGAACCGGTTCGTCATGCAGCACCTGCAGGTTTCCGCGACGCCGGATGCGCTCGCGGTCGGCGGCGCGGCTGCCGACGTGATCGTCGAGGTCGACGTGTCGCGGCACGCCTACCGGGGCGACGCGCTCGCCGCGTTCCGCGTCGACCTGCGGTTCCGGCACGGCGGGCAGCAGGTCGGCTTAGCGACCGGTGACGCGGCCGTCTTCCCGCCGCCCGCGTACGCCCGCGCCCGCTGGGGTGATCTCGGGCCACGGACCGTCGGGGCGCCTCGATGCCCGGACCCGCTCCCGTCCGGTCTGGTCGGTCATCTCGACGATGCGCACGTGGTCCTGGGACCGCAGGTCGCGCGGGACGAGTGGGAACTGCGGGTCGACACCGCGCACCCCGTCCTGTTCGACCATCCGTGTGATCACATTCCGGGGATGCTCCTGCTGGAGGCGTTTCGGCAGGGTGCCTGCGCCCGGCTCGGTTTACCCGACGTGCACCTCGAATCGCTGGGCGCCACCTTCGTCCGATTCGCCGAACTCGACGAGCGGACGACGATCCGGCTGGACGTGCTCGACGACGATGCAACGTCGGTGCGGGGATCGATTCGGCAGGGCGGCGTGGCGGTCGTCCGGGGAGCCGCCGCGCTGGCCGCCACCGTCCCTAGTGTGGTGAACGCGTGCCCGCGGGTCTAGTCGTCGTCGACGGGTATCCAGCGTGCCCGGCGGATCCGGGCGATGTCCTCGTGCCGGGCCGTCGGCATGACTCCGGGAAGCAGGAACCCCCACATGTCGTCGACGCGCAGCTCGAGGTCCGTGCGCTGCGTCAGCACCTGGGAGACGGTCTGCACACCGGTGAAGGCGCCGATGACGAACCGCGCGAATCTCGGCGGGTCGATGTCCGCACGGAGGTCGCCCTCCTCGACGGCCCGCTTGGCGAGCATCTCGCAGCTGTTGATCCAGTCGAGGTAGGGGTCGGCGGGCCCCTGATCGTCTGCACTGAGTTCGAGGGTGATCCGGATGCCGGCGCGCACCACGGGATCGTGAATGATCTGCCGGGCCATCTCGTGGCAGAGCATCACGATCTGTTCGATCGCCGACACCTGTTCACGGCCGATCGCCTCGACGGACGCGATGGAGATCCGATGCTGCTCGGCGATGATGAAACGAGCCAGATCCTCTTTCGAGCGGAAATGGAAGTACAAGGCCCCCTTCGTGATTCCGGCGCTCTCGACGATGTTGCCGAGCCGGGCTCCTTCGAACCCCGACTTCTCGAACATCTCCGCCGCCCCGCGGACGATCTGCTGTCGGGTCGCCGCAGCACGCGCCTGCTGAACCACGTTCACACCTTTCCCTGCCGCACGAGAGAAGAACGATGACGATGCAAGGACGGAACACTCGCCCGTTGCCCGGAGAGACGGTACCAGCGTCGACGCTGCCGGAGAACGGTCGAACACTGTCGACCCCGTTACGTGTCGCGGTCGTGGGAGCCACGGGGTTCGTCGGATCCGCCGTCGTGACGGCGTTGGTGGCGGCCGGAATCCACTGCATCGCGGTCGCCCGGGGCCCGCGGCACCCGGACGTTCCGGGCGTGGTGTTCGCGCGCGCGGATCTGACCGACCCGGAGAGTCTCACCGCGGCGCTCGCCGGAGCCGATGTGGTGATCCACGCCGCGTCCTACACCGGCGACGACGCGGCGCAGTGCGTCCCGGTCAACGTCGACGGCACCGAGAATCTCCTCGCCGCCGCGGCCCGGAACGGCGTCAGCCGGGTCGTCTACATCAGCACGATCGGCGTCTACGGTCCCGGACCGCACAGTGGTATCGGCGAGAACGCGGCCGTGCCCACACCCGTCTCCGCGGTGAGTGCGAGCAGGCTGAGCGCCGAACAGCGGGTCCTCGCCCAGGGCGGCTGCGTCGTCCGTCCCGGGTTCGTCCACGGCCCCGGCGATCGCTGGTTCGTCCCCGGACTGGTCCGGATCCTCGGGACGCTGGGGGCCTGGATCGACGAGGGGCTGTCCCGGGTCTCGATCATCGCGGTGACCGACCTCGCCCGGCTCGTCGCCGGCCTCGCCGTGCGGTCGCCCGCGCACCCCGGTGCCGTGTTCCACGCCTGCCACCCTGATCCGGTGACCGTCCGCGAACTCGGGCAGGCACTCGCGGACGCGGGACTGCTGGCGCTACCGGCCACCAGCCTCACCTTCGACGAAGCAGTCGAAGCCGGCGCCCGGCACGGCCTGACCGAACGGCACCTAGACCTGATCGGCCGCGACCACTGGTACGACCCCATCCGCATCTGGGCCGCCACGGGCACGGCCGCAGACCACAGCGCCCTGCACCGATTCCCGACCTGACGGATTCTCCGTCGCACGGAACGTTCCGTCTTCGTCCGCCGCCCCCGCACGAGGTGTATACCCAGATTGAGGATCATGTCCCCCACCTGACGGAGTGTCGAGATGGCCCTTCTCGCCGAGATCATCGTGGACACCGAAGGCGACAGCCGGGTAGTGGTGCTGTATCCGGTGATGTGGCTGTTCGTCGCGGTCCTGGTCACGTTCGTCGTCACCCGGGTCATCACCCGCCGGATCCGCGCGAAGACGGGAGCGACTGACGCGGACGAGCCGGAGCCGGAGGGCGGTCTGATCGGCGACATCACCGTCGGCGGCGTGCACGTCCACCACCAGGTTCTCGGGATCCTCCTGATGACCCTCGCCGGAGTGGCGCTCATCGCCACCACCCCGGAGGGCACGGCGCTGAACATCTTCGCGGCGGCGTTCGGGGTCGGCCTCGCGCTCACCTTCGACGAGTTCGCGCTGTGGGTGCATCTCGACGACGTGTACTGGAGCACCGCCGGCCGGAAGTCGGTGGACGCGATCTTCTGCGCGCTGATGATCACCGGCCTGATGATCGGCGGTGCCGAACTCGTGACCGGACGGATCGGCACCGCCGAATGGTGGGGGTCGATCGGGTACCTGTTCGTCGCGCTCGGCATCTCGGTGATCTGCCTGCTGAAGGGCAAGTTCGTCACGGGGATCGTCGGGGTGGTGTTCCAGCCGGTCGCGATCGTCGGCGCGATCCGTCTGGCCAAGCCCGACTCGTGGTGGGCGGTGCGCCGCTACCGGACCAGGCCGAAGCGGATGGCCCGCTCCGAGGCACGATTCGACGAGCGTTACCACGCCCGCTGGAACCGGGCACGCGACTTCGTCGCCGGGACGCCGGACCCCCATCACGCCGGCACGCAGCACTAGCCGTCGTCGGCCGTCCGCGAGCGCCCCATCATCTCCAGCCCCGCCATCGCCTTCTCCGCGCCCGCCTCGTCCACCTTCTCCATGGCGAAACCCATGTGGATGACGATCCAGTCGCCCGGCTCCAGGCGGACGTCCTCGGGGAGCATCCCGACGTTCACCTTGCGTTGTTCGCCGACGACGTCGACGAGCGCGAGCTGGTTTCCGTAGCCCTCCAGCATGCGCACCACCCGACCGGGGATTCCGAGACACACGATTCAGCCCTCCGTCCCGTCCGGTAGCACCGTGGCAGCGGAGTCGGACGCCAGCAGTTGATCCACGATCTCGAACACGGCGTCGACGGCCGGTCCGACGGCGGCCTCGACCCGCGGCGACAGCCCGATCCCTTCGTCGGTGGTCGCCACCTGACAGCCGAGCACCACGGTCCGGGGCGGGGTTCCGCCGAGCGCGCGCAGACTCGCGAACACCGCTGCCGGATCCATGCTGTGGGCGTCGAGCGGCGCCACCGGACCCGCCTCGGGCCCGACCTCGAACACGCGCAGCGCACCGGGCTCACCGCGATCGGGAACTGCGTCCACCAGCAGCAGCGCACCCCACCCGTCGAGCAGCTCGTACGCCAGATGCGTTCCGCGGATCCCGAAATCGACGGCACGGACACCCGGCGGCAGCGACCTCGCCGCGACACCTCGCAGCACTTCGGGTCCGAAACCGTCGTCTCCGAAGAAGATGTTGCCCACACCGGCAACCAGCAGTCGCCTGTCCACCGTCACGCGCAGCTCACATCTGCCGCATACGCAGATATCGCTTGATGTCGGGAATCGAGATGATGGCGACCGCCACTCCGGCGACCGCGACCAACGCCAGCGCAGCGGTGGTGGCCTCTCCGAGAATCTTCATGATTGTTCATCCTTTCCGGTGTCGGCCGATACGGGCTCCACCTCGTCCGGGGCAAAGTACAGATACCGTCCGTACCATTCGTGCAACTCCGAGGCGGGGTCGTCGATCATGACGACGCCGACGTGAGTGCCGCCGTCCACGTCGGCGTGCACGGTCACGACCCGAGCCAGCTGTCCCGCGAAGAAGAGGTCCTGGGCATCGGCCCGGCGCGACGGGTGGATCCGCACCACGGTGCCCTTCGCCACCCGGACCCCGTTCACGATGACGCCGTCGACGTCGGGACGGACGGCGGTGTCGGCGTCCGGGTCCCACCACGGCACGTCGTCGGTCAGTTCCGGGACGAGCCCCATGTCGGGCAGGCCGCGCTCGGCGACGTCGGGGTCCGGGAAGTGCGGGTTTCGCAGCACGCCGTGCATCTGGGCGAGCGTCGCCGGCGACATCTGCTCGCAGCGGTCGATGATCTGGGCGGCCAGCGGGTCGGTGGCGCGGGCCTGCCGCTTCTCCTCTTCGGTGAGCGTCATGACGCGGAGGGTGAGGATCTCGTCGATCTCGGTGGCGTCGAACAGGGCTCCGTCGCTCTGCTCGGCCACCTCGGGGTGGTCGTACAGGATGATCGGTGACACCAGTACCAGGTCCGACTCCCCCGGCAAGCCGGCGAGCACGGGGTAGCACCGGTGCTGCACACACGTGCTCGCCAATTGCTCGGCCTCGGCGGGAGGCTCGAGGAGCGAGACGAATTCGCTGTTCTCGGCCGCCAGGATCAGGTGCGCCCCGATCAACGAGTGCCGGATGGCCGAATCCTTCGACCACGTGCCGATTGCGTCGATCTTCACGTTCGCGGTCGATACCCGCAGCAGGTCCAGTCCGCCGTGCCGGTCGCTGCCCACCCGCACGACCGCGCGCAGCGGCCACCGGGTCCGCACCACGCGCCCGGCGACGGTCCCGTCCGCCTCCCGCAGCTCCTCGACGTCCACACCACCCTCGACGTCGACGTCGAGCCGGCAGTCCTCCAGCTCCCCCGCCGGGTACACCGTGCCCAGATCGATCTCGCGTTCCACCGCCTCGTCCCAGCTGAGCCAGCTCGTTCCCGCGACGGTCAGTTCGTCGACGGGCACGAAGTCCGGCGATCCGTCGACCGCGCGCTCGACGCTCCGCACCTGAAGCTGCAGGAATCGGACGGTGACGTTCACCCCCGCACGGTCACCGGCCCGCATCAGCGTCTGGCAGGACATCCGCGGGTCCTCACCGACCCCCGACTCCATCGCCCCGGGCGGCCCGAGCACTCCGAACTGCCACCGCGACTGATTCTTCGACGAGCTCGCGCGATACGGATACAGCAGGTAGCCCTCGTAGAGCACCGCGTCGGCCACGGCACGCACACGCTGCAGGGACGCCGGGGAGATCACGCGATCACCTCCCCGGCTCCCTGCAGCAGGTCTGCGATGGCGACGTCGAGGCCGATCAGGCCGTGCGCCGCCTTGTACCGCGCCAGCGCGGCGAGCGTGTCGTGGTCGAGACGCACCCACCCCGTGTTCGGGTAGTGCGCCTGGACGAGTTCGCGCCACACGGCGACCGGCAGGTCGAACGTCGACTCCCGGTCCCAGGGGATTCGTTCCACCCCGAAACCCGCGACCCCCCGGGTGAACACCGTTCCGCTGAACAGAAACACCAGCAGCACCGTCGATCCGGCGCCGTCCAGGGCGTGCAGATACTTCGAGGCGGTCACCTCGAAGTCGTACGTGCACGGCAGCGGCAACTCCACCACGCTCGACCCGGTGAATCCCTGGGCCACGGTGCTGGTCTGCATCCACTGGAAGGGTTTCAGGGTCGACGTCCACCGCTCGCGGGGCCCGAACAGATCGAGGAGGCCCTCCGCCTCGGCGTCCGTGTACCGGCGGCGCTGCGGGTCGATGCGCACCTGGCACCGGACGGCCATCGCATGCACGACGGCACCCGTCGACTCCGTCACCGCCACGCGC
This sequence comes from Rhodococcus sp. NPDC056960, assembly GCF_042674125.1. Lineage (NCBI taxonomy): Bacteria > Bacillati > Actinomycetota > Actinomycetes > Mycobacteriales > Nocardiaceae > Rhodococcus > Rhodococcus sp. NPDC056960. The sequence continues at coordinate 153,375 of NZ_JBHURF010000013.1, forward strand.
GCAGTGAGATTCGGCGCAACCGCGAACGGCTCCGGAAACACGTCCTCGACGTGGAACGACAACTCGGTCACGTCGGCTCCTTCGCGACGCGACTACGCGTACGCACCGTCTCGAAGAACGTGTCGATGACCCGGCGCGCGTCCTGGCCGCCGTCGAATCCCCGCCACACCTGCCGCAATTCACCGACCAGCTGATAGCAGGCATCGATGGGGACGAGATAGCACTCGGGGTCGCCGTCGCCGTGCTCGGGAACCCTCAGCAACAGCGCCTCGGTATCGGCGGCGAGCTGGCCGAGCGCCGGATTCGCGGCGAGCACACCGTCCCAGGCGTCGAGCGGAAGCTCCGATTCGGTGGCGCCCGCCGGGCCCGGATAGAACGCGACGGTCTTGGCCAGCAGCGAGTTCCGGAACACGAACGCGAGCCCGACGGGGATCTCCAATTCGTCCCAGCGTCCGGGTGCGAGGTCGAAATTCGGAAACGACAGGTAGCGTTCCGGGACGGCCCGGAAGCGCAGTTCGGCGTTCTCGTCGGTGAACAGCAGATAGCACCCACGGCACACGCACATGAGCTGCCGGTCCTGCACGTTGACCACGTGCTGATGGGCGTCGGCGATCGGTTCGGCGCACATGTCGCACCGCTCCCCGACCACCGGTTTCGGCCGCTCGGACGCGATGCGCTGCAGAATCCGCAGCCCGTTACCCGACGGGCTCATCACGCCACCTCCGCGGCGGGCACCGCGACGGAGACGACGCCGTCGCGGACGAGGACCGGAAGCGGCGCCAGTGGCTCGGCGTCGGCGTCGCCGTCCAGCCGGAGACCCGCACGGCGGGGGTCGAAGTGCGCCCGGCACGACGGGCAGCGCAGCACCGCGTCCCCGACCTGCCCGCCCGCCTTCCGCTGCAGGGTGGCGCCGGCCAGTGAACGGGTGCAGGCGGCGCACCGGTCCCGGTACGCGAACAGCTGCTCCCCGATCCGGCACACCAGGATCGGCAACCCGGCCACGGAGAACCCGGCGACCTCGCCCGGCGTGAGCTCCTCGAGTTCGGGAGCCGACACCCACGTCCCGGTACCACCGGTTCCGTCCGAACCCTCCGAATGCACATGGGAGAAGAGCGATTCCGCGGCGATCAGCCCGGATCCGGCCGCGGGTGTCGCACCCACCACCTCAATGTCGACGGTTTCCGGTGCCGCGGCGAGGACCGCGTCCTTGACCGCGAGTTCCAGCGTCACCGCCGACGACGGGCAGCTCTGACAGCTCCCGGTCAGCCGCAGCCGCACCACCCCGTCCATCACGCCGAGCAGTTCTACGTCACCGCCGTGGGACCCCAGGTACGGGCGGACGCTGTCGAGTGCGGTGGCCACCCTCGTCTCGACGTCGTGCGGATGAAGTCCGTTGACCAGCAGCAGGCTGGCCACGAGTTCGTCGGCGGCCAGCCTGTCGACGAGGTCGTCGTCGCGGTCGCCGATGATCTCGAGGATCCGCTCCAACCCGGCGCCGTACAGTTCGACGACCTCGCGGACCAGTTGTTCGGCACGCTCACGCGCCACCGACCCGCCTGTCGAACTCGCGTCCAGCAGGCTGTCGATGCGATCGCCGGCTGTCCGCCACCGATCGGGGGCTTCCTCTACTGCGTCACTCCCCCACGTCTCCGATCCAGCACTCTCCATGCGTCCCTCGTCACTCGCCGGTCACGGACTGGGTGGGCGAATGCAACTTCTCCAGCGTCTTTCCCTCACCCAGGTACATGTGCACGCCGCACGGCAGGCACGGATCGAAACTGCGGACGGTCCGCATGATGTCGATCCCCTTGAAGTGCTCGCGGTCGTTCTCCTCGAAGATCGGCTGGCCCTGCACCGCGTCCTCGTACGGTCCCGGTGTCCCGAAGCTGTCCCGGGGGTTCGCGTTCCACGGGGTCGGTGGATACGGGTGGTAGTTCGCGATCTTGCCGTCGCGAATCACCATGTGGTGCGACAGGACTCCGCGCACCGCCTCCGTGAAGCCGCAGCCGATGCCCTCGTCGGGGACCTCGAACTTCTCCCACGTCTTGGTGTGCCCGGCCCGGATCTCGGCGATCGCCTTCTCCGCGAAGTGCAGCGCGCACGCCGCCGCGTAGGCCTGGAAGTAGGTCCGCGCCCGGTCCCGCTCGATCGTGTTGCTGCCGTGCTGCGGAATCTTCCATTCCAGCTCGACCGGGCCCTTCAGCGCGGTCTTCGGCAGGTTGATCTTCACGCTGTGCCCCGTCGACTGGACGTACCCGATGTCGACGAGCCCCGCGAGGGCCGTGCTCCAGAGCCGGGCCAGCGGGCCGCCACCGGTGTCCAGCGCGAGATGATCGGTGCCGTCGAACCACCGCGGCGACATCACCCAGCTGTACTTGTCCTCCATGTCGCGTTTCTGCGGGTGCGGATTGGTGTGCTGATTCCACGGATGCCTGCGGTCGATCGGGTTGCCGAGCGGATCGTTCTTCACGAACATTTCCTGGTCGGTCCAGTCGTCGTAATACGAACTGCCCAAAAGGATTCGGATACCGAGATTGATGTCGACGAGCGACGTCGTCACCAGTTTGCCGCCCACGACGACACCCGGTGTCACGAACATGGCCCGCCCCCACTTCTCCATGTCCTTGTAGGAGAAGTTGCACACCGCCGGATCCTGGAACGACCCCCAGCAGCCGAGCAGGGTGCGGCGCAGGCCGACCTTCTCGTACCCGGGCATCGCCTCGTAGAAGAAGTCGAACAGGTCGTCGTGCATGGGCACGACCTTCTTCATGAACTCCACGTACCGCATCAGCCGCGTCGTGTAGTCGGTCATCAGCTGGATCGTCGCCACCGTGCCGACACCACCCGGATACAGGGTGGACGGGTGCACGTGCCGACCTTCCATGAGACAGAACATCTCTCGCGTCCACCGGCTGACCTGCAGGGCCTCCCGATAGAACTCACCCGTGAACGGGTTGAGCGAGCGCATGATGTCGGCGATGGTCTTGTAGCCGTGCTCGCCGGCGTGCGGCGCCTCGGCCTTCTCGGCCTGCGCGAGTACCCCCGGATTGGTCTCGGAGACCATCTTCTCGCAAAAGTCCACACCGACCAGGTTCTCCTGGAAGATGTTGTGGTCGAACATGTATTCCGCGGCCTCGCCGAGGTTGACGATCCACTCACCGATATTCGGGGGCTTCACACCGTAGGCCATGTTCTGCGTGTAACACGAACACGTCGCGTGGTTGTCACCACAGATGCCGCAGATACGGCTCGTGATGAAGTGGGCGTCGCGGGGATCCTTGCCCTTCATGAAAATCGAATAGCCCCGGAAGATCGACGAGGTGCTGTGGCACTCCACGACTTCCTTCTGCTTGAAGTCGATCTTCGTGTAGATACCCAGGCTGCCCACGATGCGCGTGATCGGATCCCACGCCATCTCGACCAGGCCGTCGGATTCGGACTTGTGCGAGGGTTCCGGAATGATCGTTGTCATCGACGTGCCTCTCAATGCTCCACGGCTGGGGTTCGAGGTCGGCGGACGCCCCGCCGGATCCTCGAGCGGGTCTACCAGGTGCGGGTGGCGCCCGTGGTCAGTTTCGTACCGCGACTGCGCCAGTGCGGTTCCTGGTCCAAGGTGTGCTTGGTGATCTTGCGCAGGCTACGGATCGCCGACCCGTACAACCCGGATGCGGCCGTCGACAGCCTGCCGCCCGGCGGCTCGTCCATGAACGGCATGAACTTGTCCGGGAAGCCCGGCATCGTGCACCCGATGCAGATACCACCCACATTCGGGCACCCGCCGACACCGTTGATCCAGCCCCGCTTCGGGACGTTGCACTTCACGACGGGACCCCAGCACCCCAGCTTCACGATGCACTTCGGTGACCCGTACTCGGTGGCGAAATCACCCTGCTCGTAGTAGCCGGCGCGGTCGCAGCCCTCGTGCACCGTGGCCCCGAACAGCCACTGCGGACGCAACGCGTCGTCGAGCGGAATCATCGGCGCCTGATCGGTGGCCATGTACAGGAGATACGTCAGCGTCTCCGACAGATTGTCCGGCTGGATCGGGCACCCGGGAACGCAGACGATCGGGATGCCGGCCTTCGACTTCCAGTCCCAGCCGAGATAATCGGGAACACCCATCGCGCCGGTCGGATTACCCGCCATCGCATGGATACCGCCGTACGTCGCGCACGTCCCCACCGCGACGACCGCCGTCGCCTTCGGTGCGAGACGATCGAGCCACTCGCTCGTCGTCACCGGCTGGCCCGTCTCGGGATTGTTGCCGAAACCGCACCAGTAGCCCTCGTCGTGAAGTTGCTCGTTGGGGATGGAGCCCTCCACCACCAGGACGAAGGGTTCGAGCTCACCGCGGTCCGCCTTCCAGAACCACTCCAGGAAGTCGTCGGCGCCGCCCTCCGGGCCGTTTTCGAAGTCGATCAGCGGCCAGTGCACGGCCACTTTGGGCAGGCCCGGCAGGGCCCCCAGGGCAATCTCCTCGACACTAGGCTGCGTCGCCGCTGTCAAGGCCACCGAATCGCCGTCGCAACTGAGTCCCGCATTGATCCACAGCACGTGAATCAGGGTGTCCTCGGCGTTGATTGCTTCCTGTGTCGGCATGGCAGGTCGCTTTCCGGAGTGAACACAACTCCTGTCGCCACCGGAGTCGACCGTCGGCCCACCTGCGTGGCGCTGATATTTATTTAGCTCCGCCGCCGAGCGGATGTCAACGGTCCCCGGCGCGTCGCACCGCGCGTGGCGACGAGGTCGTGTAGAGGTCTCACTGAGACGCAATCCAGTCGTACCACCGCTGAATGCCCTGGCCGGTGGTCGCCGACAGCGTGATCATCTGCAGGTCGGGATTCACCGACCGGGCATATTTCGTACACAGGTCGACGTCGAAGTCCACGTACGGCAACAGGTCCGCCTTGTTCACGATCACCAGATTCGCCGCCGCGAACATGTGCGGGTACTTGAGCGGCTTGTCCGTCCCCTCGGTCACCGAGATCACCACCACCCTGCTCTTCTCGCCGAGATCGAACAGTGCAGGGCAGACGAGGTTGCCGACGTTCTCGATGAACAGCAACGAGTTCGGCTCGGGGTCGAGGGCGGTCAGCGCGTCGCGCATCATCTCGGCGTCGAGATGGCATCCGGCGCCCGTGTTCACTTGCACCACAGCACAACCCGTCGCCTTGATGCGGTTGGCATCGAGCATCGTCTCCTGATCGCCCTCGACCACCGACACGGGCCGCTGCCCGCCGATGTCGGCGATGGTCCGTTCGAGCAGCGTCGTCTTCCCCGACCCCGGCGAACTCATCACGTTCAGCGCGAGCACCCCGCGTCCGGCCAGCCAGCCGCGGTTGCGTTCCGCCGTGAGGTCGTTCTTCGCCAGCACCTTCTGCTCGAGCGTGATCGTCTCGGTCGGGTGCTCGTGAGTGTGCGGGTGCTCGTGGTCGTGCGGGTGTTCGTGGTCGTGCGGGTGTTCGTGGTCGTGCGGGTGTTCGTGGTCGTGCGGGTGTTCGTGGTCGTGCGGGTGTTCGTGGTCGTGGTCGTGGTCGTGGTCGTGGGGCACCGTGATTCTGGTTCCGGTCTCGTCTCCGCATCCACAGGTGGCACACATATCCGTCAGCTCACTTCCATCGAGAGGATTCGCAATTCCCGGCCCGACGTGACCTCCACGTCCGCACTTCCGCACGGGCACAACAACACCAGGTCCGTAAGCACGAAGTCGGCGCCGCATTCCCGGCAGTGCGCACCACCCGGCGTGTGGTCGATGTCGAGGCGGGCCCCGTGCGCGACGGTCCCTTCGGTGACCAGTTCGAAACAGAACTGCATCGAATCGGCGACCACCGCCGTCAACGCGCCCACCTCCACGCGCACGCTGCGGACCGTCCGTCCCGCCGCGGTTTCGCAGACGGCGTCGACGACACTCTGGGTGATTGCCAACTCGTGCATCACGGCCTCGTTCAGGACTCGGCACCTGTCGTTTCGAGGGTAGCGCTTCGCGCCCGTGAGTACTTGTTAACCGCGGGCGGTTAACAAGTACTCACAGCCGTTCGATGACGGTGGCGTTGGCGGTGCCGCCGCCCTCGCAGATGGTCAGCAGACCGTAGCGTCCGCCGGTGCGTTCGAGTTCGTTGAGGAGGGTCGCCAGCAACTTGGTACCGGTGGCGCCGAGTGGATGCCCGAGGGCGATCGCGCCGCCGTTGACGTTGACCTTCGACGGGTCCGCGCCGATCTCCTTGATCCACGCGAGGACGACGGGCGCGAAGGCCTCGTTGATCTCGATCAGGTCGATGTCGTCGATGCTCAGGCCCGACTTGTCGAGCGCGTAGCGGGTGGCGGGAATCGGGGCGCTGAGCATGAAGATCGGGTCGGCGCCGCGGGCGCTGAGGTGGTGGATGCGGGCGCGGGGCGTCAGTCCGTACCTCTCGACCGCGTCCGGTGAGGCCAGCAGGACCGCGCTCGCTCCGTCGGAGATCTGGCTCGCCACCGCCGCCGTGAGACGTCCGCCGTCGGTGAGGGTCTTCAGCCCCGCCATCTTCTCGAGGCTGGTCTCGCGGGGACCCTCGTCCGTCGTCACGTCACCGAACGGAACGATTTCGCGGTCGAAGCGACCCTCGGCGATGGCCGTCCGCGCCCGCTCGTGGCTCTGCAGCGCCCAGCGTTCAAGTTCCTCGCGGCTGATGTCCCACTTGTCGGCGATCAGTTCGGCGCCGTTGAACTGCGACACCTCCTGGTCGCCGTAGCGTTCGGTCCAGCCCGTCGACCCGCCGAACGGGGTGTCGAATCCGTACTGCTGTCCGACGACCATCGCCGACGCGATCGGGATCTGGCTCATGTTCTGCACACCGCCCGCGACGATCAGGTCGGCGGTGCCGCTCAGGATCGCCTGCGCCCCGAAGTGCACGGCCTGCTGACTGGACCCGCACTGCCGGTCGACGGTGACACCGGGGACCTCTTCCGGGTAGCCGGCGGCGAGCCACGCGGTGCGGGCGATGTTGCCGGCCTGCCCGCCGATCGCGTCGACGCACCCGAAGACGACGTCGTCGACACCGGCCGGGTCGATGCCCGTGCGCTCGACGAGGGCCTTGATGACGTGCGCACCCAGATCAGCGGGGTGCACGCCGGACAGGCCACCGTTCTTCTTGCCGATCGGCGTGCGAACGGCGTCGACGATGTAGGCCTCGGTCATGTGAAACTCCTAGTCAGTTATCGGGGACTCGCAAGTCCGTCCAGGACGATCGAGAGGTATTGCTTGGCGACGGTGTCGACCGTGACCGTGCCGCCGGGCCGGTACCAGCGGACGGCCACCCAGGCGGTGTCGCGGAGGAATCGGAAGGCGAGCTCGACGTCGATGTCGGCCCGGAAGCTGCCGTCCTTCACACCCGCCTCGAGCACACCCATCCACAGCCCGCGGAACTCGGTGTTCAATTCGGACAAATATTCGAAACGCTCGTTGGCGACGAGGTGCTTCACCTCGTCCTGATAGATCGCGACCGCCGAATGCGACGCGTCGATCGCCTCGTACGACGTGGTGACCAGCGCCTCCAGCGTCGCGCGGCTGTCGAGGCCGGACGCGACGATCTCGCGGTACTTGCTGAACAGGTCGTCGAGGAAGCCCCGTAGGATCTCGTCGACCATCGATTCCTTGGAATCGAAGTGGTGGTACAGGCTGCCCGACAGGATGCCCGCGGCGTCGGCGATGTCGCGCACGGTGGTGGCCCGCAGGCCGCGTTCGGCGAACAGCGTGGCCGCGATGTCGAGGAGTTCGGCCCTGCGTCCGGTCTTGCTGGCCGAGTCGTCGGCGCCCTGGGGTGGAGTCATCGTCCCATCCTATCAACCAAGCGCTTGCTAGGGCCTCCGGCCCCGTGCGCCTTTCTGGTTGTTCCAGCTACCGAAAAGGCGCACAGGGCGGCTACGCCCTCTGCGACGAGATCGACACGACCTCGCCGGTGAGGTAGGTGGTGTAGTCGCTGGCGAGCATGGCGATGGTGGCGGCGATTTCCCACACCTCCGCGGCCCGGCCGAACGCCTCGTCGGACGCCAGCTTGTCGAGCAGTTCCTCGCTGGTCACCTTCGCCAGGAACGCGTGCCGCGCGATGGACGGCGCGACGGCGTTGATCCGGACGCCGTACTCCGCGGCCTCGATCGCGCTGCACCGGGTCAGCGCCATGACGCCGGCCTTCGCCGCCGCGTAGTGCGCCTGCGAGTGCTGGGCCCGCCACCCGAGGACGGACGCGTTGTTGACCAGCACGCCGTTGTGCTCCACCCCCTTGAAGTAGCGGAGCGCGGCGCGGGTGGCCCGGAACGTTCCGTTCAGTGTGATGTCGAGGACGCGGTCCCACTCCTCGTCCGTCATGTCGACGAGCGGCGTCTCGCCGCCGAGTCCGGCGTTGTTGACGAGGACGTCGATCCGGCCCAGCGCGTCGGCGGCCCCGGCGATCAGGGCGTCCACCTGCTCCGTGCTGGACACGTCACACGTCAGCGCCGCGACCGCCTGCCCGGGGAACTCGGCGGCCAGTTTGTCCCTGGTCTCGAGCAGACGCCGCTCGTGCCAGTCGGACACCAGGACGTCGGCGCCCTCGAGCAGGGCGCGGCGTGCGGACGCGAATCCGATGCCGGTGCCTGCGGCCGCGGTGACGACGACCTTCTTTCCTTTCAGCAGGTCGTGTCCCGGCGTCTCGACGGGCGCGGTGGCGAGGGGTGAAGTGTCGGTCACGGTCGTGCCTCTCGGGGTAGTCCGAGCACGCGCTCGGAGATGATGTTGCGCTGGATCTCGTTGGATCCGCCGTAGATGGTGTCGGCGCGGGTGAAGAGGAACAGCCGCTGCCATTCGTCGAGTTCGAGGTGTTCGGGGTCGGTGATGTCGGACGACGGTCCGGCCGGGGCGAGCAGCGATGCCGCGCCCTGCACCTCCATGGCCAACTGCCCGAGGTCGCGGTGCCAGTTGGCCCACAACAGTTTCGCGACGGACGCCTCCGCGCCGGACGTTCCGGCGTCGACCGCCTCGAGGGTGCGCAGCGCGTGCGCGCGCATCACCCGCAGGCCGACCCAGGCGCGCGCGATCTTCTCCCGAATGTTCGGGTCGGATGCGGCGCCGGTCGCTTTCGCGAGGTCGACGACGCCCTGCAGTTCGCGGGCGAACCCGATCTGCTGCCCGAGCGTGGAGACGCCACGCTCGAACGTCAGCAGGCCCATCGCGACCCGCCACCCGTCGCCGGGCTCCCCGACCACCAGATCGGCATCGGTGACGGCGTCGTCGAAGAACACCTCGTTGAACTCGGACGTGCCGGTGAGTTGCTGGATGGGCCGGACCGTGACGCCGGGCTGGTCGAGCGGAACGAGCAGAAAGCTCAGGCCCTGGTGCCGCTTCGACCCCGGTTCGGTGCGGCACAGGACGAATGCCCACTGCGCGACGTGCGCGAGGGACGTCCACACCTTCTGGCCGTTGATCACCCATTTGTCGCCGTCGCGTCGGGCGGTGGTCGCGACGTTGGCAAGGTCGGAACCGGCGCCCGGCTCGGAGTAGCCCTGCGCCCACAGCTCCGTCACGGTGTTGATTCCCGGCAGGAAGCGGCGCTTCTGTTCCTCGGTGCCGAACGCGATGAGCGTCGGGCCGAGCAGTTCCTCGCCGACGTGACTGACCCGCGCCGGCGCGCCCGCCCTGGCGTATTCCTGATGGAACACGACCTGCTGCGCGAGCGTGGCGCCGCGTCCGCCGTATTCCTTCGGCCAGCCGAGGCAGGTCCATCCCGCTGCGGCGAGGTGCCGGTCCCAGGCGAGCCGTTCGTCGAAGAACTCGTGCTCGCTGCCGGGGCCGCCCTTGCCTTTCAGCCGGGCGAAGTCTCCCGTGAGGTTGTCGTTCAGCCACGTCCTGACGGTCTGCGCGAAGTCGTCGTCGGTGATCAGCCCGTCCGGGCTCTCGCTCTGGTCCACGTCTGTAAGATAACCTACCAAGCACTTGCTAGGTAGGTAGGGAGCCCAGTGACCGAACAACCGACAACCACCCCGTCTGCCCTGAAACGGGCCGCACGTGAATTCGGCGAGCTCACAGCCGTGGCGGACGGCGACGTCCGTCTGACCTTCACACAACTGCACGACCGTGTCCGCGATTTCGCCGCCGCGCTCTGTTCCCAGGGCGTGCAGCCGGGAGCGCATGTCGCCGTCTGGTCGCCCAATACGTACCACTGGGTGGTCGCGGCGCTCGGCATTCACTACGCCGGTGCGACGCTGGTACCGATCAACACCCGGTACACGCCGACCGAGGCGGTCGACCTTCTCGACCGCACCAAGGCCACCGCGCTGGTGGTCGCGGGCAACTTCCTCGGCGCCGACCGCTATGCGGCGCTACGGGACGCGTCGAGCACCCTCGACGTGCCGACCGTCGTGCGCGTTCCCGTCGACGGCGGCGACGTCCCGACACCCGGCGTGTACGACTTCGACGACTTCCTCGCCCTCGCCGACGAGGACACCCGGGCCGAGGCGGACGCCCGCGCCGAGGCCGTCTCCCCCGACGACGTCTCGGACGTCATGTTCACGTCGGGCACCACGGGACGCAGCAAGGGCGTGATGTCGGCGCACCGGCAGACGGTCGGTATCGCCGGGGCGTGGGGTGAGTGCGCGGAGGTGACCGCCGACGACAACTACCTCATCATCAATCCCTTCTTCCACACGTTCGGATACAAGGCCGGGTTCCTCGTGTGCCTCCTGAACGGCGCGACCGTGGTGCCGATGGCGGTGTTCGACGTGCCGAAGGTGATGGCGACCGTGCACGACGAGCAGATCACAGTGCTCCCCGGCGCCCCCACGATCTTCCAGTCGATCCTCGACCACCCGGACCGTCCGCAGTACGACCTGTCCAGCCTGCGGGTCGCGGTCACGGGCGCCGCAGCCGTTCCGGTGGCGCTCGTCGAACGCATGCAGTCGGAACTGAGTTTCGACGCCGTCCTCACCGCCTACGGGCAGACCGAGGCGGTGGTGGTCACCATGTGCCGCACCGACGACGACCCGGTGACCGTCTCCACGACCTCCGGTCGCGCGATCCCCGGCATGGAGGTCCGCATCGGAGACCAGGGCGAGATCCTCGTCCGCGGCGAGAACGTGATGCTGGGTTACCTCGACGACCCGGAGGCCACCGCCAAGACTGTCGACGCCGACGGCTGGCTGCACACCGGCGACGTCGGCACCCTCGACGACCGCGGCTACGTCGACATCACCGACCGCCTCAAGGACATGTACATCTCCGGCGGATTCAACGTGTATCCCGCTGAGGTGGAGAACGCTCTTGCCCGGCTCGACGGCGTCGCCGAGTCTGCAGTCATCGGTGTTCCCGACGCCCGGATGGGTGAGGTCGGGCGCGCGTACATCGTGACCAAGGCCGACGTCACCGAGGACGCGGTGATCGCGTACTGCAAGGAGCACCTCGCCAACTTCAAGGTGCCCCGATCGGTGCGCTTCGTCGACTCCCTCCCCCGGAACCCCTCCGGGAAGGTCATGAAAAACGTTCTGCGTGAGGAGAAGAAATGACGGTTCCGGACGAGGGTGACGTGGTCACCTACGAGGTGCGCGACGGTGTCGCATTCGTGACGCTCAATCGCCCCGACTACCGCAACGCCCAGAACTCGGTGATGACGTATGCCCTCGACGCCGCGTTCGAGCGTGCCGTCGAGGACGACGACGTGAAGGTGATCGTCCTCGCGGGCAACGGCAAGCACTTCAGCGCCGGGCACGACATCGGCACCCCCGGCCGCGACCATCACGTCCACTACGACAACAAGGCCGTGATGTGGTGGGACCACGTCGACAAGCCCGGCGGCGACCAGCGGTACGCGCGCGAGATGGAGGTCTATCTCGGGATGTGCCGGCGGTGGCGGGAGATCCCGAAGCCGACCATCGCGATGGTCCAGGGCGCCTGCATCGCCGGTGGCCTCATGCTGGCGTGGGTGTGCGACCTCATCGTCGCGTCGGACGACGCCTTCTTCTCCGATCCAGTCGTACGTATGGGCATCCCCGGTGTCGAATATTTCGCTCACCCATGGATGCTCGGACCGCGGTTCGCGAAGGAAATCCTCTACACCGGAGACCGTTTCACGGCTCAGCGCGCCTACGAGGTGGGCATGGTCAACCGCGTCGTGCCCCGCGAGGACCTGCAGCAGGAGACCCTCGCCATCGCCGGCCGGATCGCCGCCATGCCCCGGTTCGGTCTCGCCCTCACCAAGAGGGCCGTCAACCAGTGCGAGGACCAGATGGGCATGCGGAACGGCATGGACTCCGTCTTCGGCCTGCACCATTTCGCGCACGCGCACAACGCCGAGATCGACACCGATCCGCTCGGCGGCATGGATGCCAAGTCGATGGCGGCGAGCGCCCGCAACTCGGAGAACGGGGCCAAGTAAGTGGATCTGGAGTACGACGACGCCACCCTCGCATTCCGAGACGAGGTGCGTGCGTTCCTGATGAACAACGTTCCCGCCGAACCGCTGCCGTCGATGGACACGGCCGACGGCTTCGAGGCACACCGCGCGTGGGAGCGCACCCTCGCGGACGCCCGGCTGTCGGTCGTGTCGTGGCCGGAGGAACTCGGCGGACGGGACGCGTCCCTGTTGCAGTGGGTGGTGTTCGAGGAGGAGTACTACCGCTCCGGGGCACCCGGACGCGTCAGCCAGAACGGCATCTTCCTGCTCGCCCCGACGCTGTTCGAGCACGCGCACCCCGAGCAGCTCGCCCGCATCATGCCGCGGATGGCCCGCGCCGACGACATCTGGGCGCAGGCCTGGTCGGAGCCCGAGTCGGGCAGCGACCTCGCGTCCCTCCGCTCCACGGCCCGGCGCGTCGACGGCGGCTGGGTGCTGAACGGGCAGAAGACGTGGAGTTCGCGGGCAAGCTTCGCCGACTGGGGATTCGGGCTGTTCCGGTCCGACCCGGACGCGCAGCGGCACAGGGGCATCACGTACTTCATGTTCGACCTGCGGTCGGAGGGCGTCACGGTGCGGCCGATCGATCAGCTGGACGGCGAACCCGGATTCGCAGAAATCTTCCTCGAGGACGTGTTCGTCCCGGACGACCCCGCGAACCCCGGCGAGTCGGGGGTGATCGGCGGCGTCAACGAGGGCTGGCGGGTCGCGATGAGCACGGCGTCCAACGAACGCGGACTGTCGCTCCGCAGCCCGGGCCGGTTTCTCGCGACGGTCGATCGCCTCGTCGACCTGTTCCGGAACAGCGGCCGTACCGGGGACACCGCGCTGCGCAACCAGGTGGCCGACGCCTGGATCGGCGCCCGCGCCTACCAGCTGAACACGTTCGGCACCGTCACCCGGCTCGCCGACGGCGGGCAGTTGGGCGCCGAATCGTCGATCAACAAGGTGTTCTGGTCGGAGTGGGACATCGCCACCCACGAGGCCGCTCTCGAGCTGCAGGGCGCCTCGGCGGAACTCGCGGACAACTGGATGGACGGGTACCTGTTCTCCCTGTCCGGTCCGATCTACGCCGGCACCAACGAGATTCAGAAGAACGTGATCGCCGAGCGGCTGCTCGGCCTACCGAAGGCGGATCGATGAGATTCACACTCGACTCCTCCCATCAGGACTTCGCGTCCAGCATCGACGCGCTGCTGTCGAAGGCCGACATGCCGTCGGTGATCCGGTCGTGGAACACCGGAGACACGGGCCCGGGCCTGAAGGTGTGGCAGCGCCTCGCCGAGACCGGCATCAACGGACTGCTCATCGCGGACGAGCACGACGGCCTCGGTGCCGACGCCGTCGACCTCGTGGTGGCCGTCGAACAACTCGGACGTCACGCGGTGCCCGGCCCGGTGGCCGAGACCGTCGCCGTCGCACCGGCCCTCCTCGCGCAGGTCGCCCCGGACCGCCTGTCTGCGCTGGCATCCGGATCACTCGTCACCGTTGCCGCCGCACCGCACGTGCCGTTCGCCGTCGACGCCGACTCGGCCGATCTGGTCCTCCTCGTCGACGGGTCGACGGTGAGCGTCGGTACGCCTGCTGCGGCGCAGACGTCGGTCGACCAGTCCCGACGGTTGTTCCCACTGACCGCCGGCGACGCACTCGGTGACGCGGACTTCTCGCCCGCGTTCGACCTCGGCGCCCTCGCGACCGCGGCACAACTGCAGGGGCTCGGGCAGACCCTGCTCGACGTCACCACCGACTACGCCAAGCAGCGCAAGCAGTTCGGCAAGGTGATCGGGCAGTTCCAGGCGATCAAGCACCACCTCGCGGAAGTGGCGGTCGGGCTGGAGATGTCGCGGCCGCTGCTGCACGGCGCGGCGCTGTCCGTGCGGGACGGGTCGGCCGACAGTTCCCGGGACGTGTCGGCGGCCAAGGTGGCATGCGGCGACGCGGCGTACCGGGCGGCACGGGTGGCCCTCCAGGTGCACGGCGCCATCGGGTACACGCAGGAGCACGACCTGTCGCTGTGGCTCACGAAGGTCCGGGCGCTGGTCACGGCCTGGGGCACGCCGGCGTTCCACCGCGGCCGCGTCGTCGATTCGCTCGTGGAGGCGTCATGAGTTTCGACAACGACGAGCGGACCGCGCTCCGCGAATCGGTCCGCGACCTGCTGGGCAAGCACTCCGACTCCGCCGCGGTCCGGCGGGCGATCACCACCGAGCGCGGGTACGACGACGCCCTGTGGGCCAAGTTGTGCGAGCAGATCGGCGTCGCCGCGCTCGCCGTGCCCGAGAAGTACGACGGTGTCGGGGCATCGCTGCTGGAAGTCCATGTGGTGCAGGAAGAGCTGGGTCGCACGCTGACGCCGTCACCGATGCTGGGCAGCGCCGTGCTGGCCGCGCAGGCGCTGGTGCTGTCGGGGGACGACGACGCATGCGCCCGGCTGCTGCCCGGTATCGCGGCGGGCTCCGTGGCCGCGCTGTGCTGGGCCGGCGCGGACGGCTGGTCCGGTTTCGGCGTCACCGCCGCGGGCGAGACGCTGTCGGGGACGGCGTCGTACGTGCTCGGCGGCGACGTCGCGGACGTACTCCTCGTTCTCACGGCCGACGGCCTGTTCGAGGTGGATCCGTCGTCCGAGGGTGTGAGTCGATCCCGCGTTCCGACGATGGACCCGACGCGGTCGCTGTCGGAGGTCACCTTCGACGGCGTCGCGGCACGTCGGCTGGTCTCCCCCACCGACCTCGTCCAGCAGTTGCGCACGATCGCGCTGGTCGCGTTGTCGGCGGAACAGGTGGGTGCGGCGTCCGCGGCGCTGGAGCAGACGGTCGAGTATGCCAAGTCACGCAAGCAGTTCGGACGCACCATCGGGTCGTTCCAGGCGCTGAAGCATCGCATGGCAGACATGTACGCCCTCGTCGAGACGGCCCGGTCGATGTCGTACGCGGCGGCGCTGTCGGGGACGCACGAGGACGCCGTCGTCGCGAAGGTGTACTGCTCCGAGGCACTGCAGCACGTCGCGGCCGAGGCCATCCAGTTGCACGGCGGCATCGCCATCACCTGGGAACACGACGCGCAGCTGTACTTCAAACGCGCCCACGGCAGTGCCCAGCTCTTCGGGCAGCCGCGGGAGTTCCTCCCTCAGCTGGCGACGGCCGCCGGGCTGTAGGCGTTTCGCGCCCGTGCGTGGTTAGCGAGTCTCTGCACTCGCTAACCACTTACGGGCGCGGAGCGCCAGTTCGCTCAATGCAGACGAGTAGATGCCGGTGATCGCCCCGGCGAGCTCTGCCTCGGCGTCCGGGGAGGCGGCTGCGAACTCGGCACTCCACACGACCTCCGCGCCCTCGGGATGACTGTTGACGGTGAAGGTCGAGGAATAGAACGACAGCGGCAGCGGACCGGAGACGTATTCGTAGGTGTAGCTCCGCTGTCCGTCGTCGTGTGCGACGATCCGCTCCGTTGCCTCGCCTCCGCCCTCGGCGAAGGTGGCGTACCGCAGGTCGCCCTGCTGGTGCGACTTCTCCAGCGCGGGAATCCAGTTCGCGACGTTGGCGGTGTCTCCGCCGACCTTCCACACGGCGTCGGGCGTTGCTCCGATGACGCGGGTCTCGACTACTCGCATGAGGTGTCCTTACGGTCGTATGTAATGAGCAGTTCCGCCAGTCGGCGCACATCGTAGGGCTCTATCCCGTTGTCCCGCAGCAGAGCATGGACGCCGCCGTATCGCCGGTCGACGTGGTCGAGGAAACGCTCCATCGCGTCCGCGGGAGCCGTCCATGCCTCCGGCGGATAGAGATCGGCTGCGGCGCCGTAGGAGCTCATCTGACGTAGCCGGTGCATGGATGCGACGACGTCGTCGGGGGCGGCCGCGTAGTCGGCGGCGATCTCCGACCGGAGCACCCCGATGGCGTCGAGGAGCAGGGCGATCGCCACCCCGGTGCGGTCCTTGCCGACGGTGCAGTGCACCAGAACCGGGAGAACGTCGGGTTCGAGGAGCCGGGTGATCAGCGACACGACTCCGGCGGCGTCCTCGGCGAGATACTTCAGATATCGGGTGACCAGCGGGTCGTCACCGTCCATCGGCGCGACCGCCGAGTCTTTCGCAATGCGGTCGCCGATGCTGAACGGGTGCGAGAAGTGGTCGATTCGCAATTCGTCGAGCGGCCCTCGTCCCTCCACGGCAACCTCGTGGGGCAGCCGCAGATCGATGGTCGCCCGGATCCCGGTGTCGGCGATCAGCGTCCGCGCGGACTCCTCGTCGAGGAACTGCGGTGTCCCGCTCCGGAAGAGAACTCCTGTCCGAACACGCGCGCCGTCCCGGGTTCGGAGTCCACCGACGTCCCGGAACCCGAGCAGCCTGGCGTATGTGGTGGTCACGACTGCGTGGACAGGATGGTGACGACGCAGGCGTTGCCGTCCATTCCTGCCGCTCCCCCGCCCATCGTCTCCACGAGCCCGACTCGATGCCGGTCGACCTGCCGCGCACCCGCCCTGCCCCGTAGCTGCCACGCGATTTCCGCGAGCTGCGCCATTCCTGTTGCGCCGAGCGGATGACCGCGCGAGAGCAGCCCACCGCTGGGGTTGACCGGTTGCACACCGTCGCGGGTGGTGTGCCCGGAGGGTGCGAGTTCGGCGCCCTTGCCGCGGGGTGCGATGCCGAGCGCTTCGAGGGTGATGATCTCCCCGATGGTGAAGGCATCGTGCACCTCGAGCACGTCGATCTCCTGCGGGGTGCGATCGGCCTGCGCGAAGGCCTTCTCGGCGGCGCGGGCCACGCTGGCGTATCCCCAGACGTCCTCGCTGCGCTGGTCCCACAGGGCCCCGGAGACCATCGCGGAGGACTCGATCCGCAGATCGCTCTGGTTGCCGCGGTCGCCGCCGACGATCGCCGCGCCGGCGCCGTCGCTGGTCGGGCAGCACTGCAGGAAGGTCAGGGGTTCGGCGATCAACCGGGAGTCGAGCACTTCCTGGACGGTCGGCACCGTCCCCCGCAACTGGGCGCGGGGATTGTCCATCCCGTTGCTCTTGTTCTTCACCGCGATGGCGGCGAGTTGTTCCGGGGTGACGCCGAATTCGCCGACGTACCGCTGCGCCTGCAGGGCGTACAGCCCTGGCAACGGCAGCGACGCCGCCCCTTCCGGGTCGGTCGCCTCGGGGACGATGGCCCCGGAGAACAGAGTGGACATCTGATCGACGCCGAGCACCAGGACGCACCGGAATCGACCGTGCCGCACCGCCTCGACCGCCTCGTGGTAGGCGGCGGTGCCGCTGGCGCACGCGTTCTCGACGGTCCACATCGGCACGGACGGCATGCCGAGTCCGCGCTGGATACGCGTCGCCACCCCGGGCGGGCCGAATACCGACCCGACGATGATGGCGTCGATCGCGTCGGGCCGGATGCCGGCGTCCTGCACCGCCTCGGCGGCCGCGGTCCAGGCGAGCGATTCGACCCGCTGGTCCGGGAATCGGCCGTAGGACGAGGTTCCGACGCCCCACAACATGGCCTGGTTCATCGCTGTCCCTCCGCAGTGGCGACGAGGTCGCCGTCGTCTGTTCCGGTGATCTCGACCCGGGTACCGAGTTCGAGCACCGCCGGTTCGGCCAGGTGGACGAGGATCCGGGGGCCGTCGTCGAGGTCGACGTACGCCAGCCCGAAGGGGGGCCGGTGTGTACCCACCGGGATGGCGACCACCGTCGACGACCAGGTCGTGCCCGTGCAGGGGAAGCGAGCCGCTTCGGTTGTGCTGTAGCACACCGGACACCACGGCAGATTCTGTTGCGCGGTCGGGTACCGGCACACCGTGCACCGCGAGCCGAGCACGGCGTCCCCGTCGAGGACCGGCCGCGAGTCCGCGACAGGCAGTCCCCCGACGGCGGAGCCCGCCCGCCGCTTCGTCGGGCGCCCCACCCCGAGTTCGCTCATCAGTGGTCGCCTTCCAGGGTCAGCGAGAAGTCCTCCGCCTCGATGTGCAGGTACGCGCCGACGGAAGTCTCGACCAGGTCCCGGATGTATTTCATCTGCCTACTGGTCGGGGCGAAGTCGCGGTTGCGCGGCGGGGTCGCGCGCATGATGTCGATGTCGTTCTCGGGGACGAGCAGCCGCAGGAGCAGTTCGTCGTCGCTGATCGACTCACCGAACTTCTTGCGCAGATCGTCCAGGCTCGGCTGCGGGGGCTCCCAATTCCGGTAGCTCTTCGCCTTGGGCGAGCTCATGATCGTGTCGAGCACGTTCGGGTCCATCGGCGCGGCCGGTGTGCCGTAGAAACCGTGCGCGTAGATCATCACCTCGTCCGGCACCACCGAGTACCGCGATCCCGTCACCACGTTCAGCACCGCCTGGGTGCCGACCAGCTGCGAGAACGGGGTGGCCATCACCGGATAGCCGAGTTCTTCACGCACCCGGGACATCTCGTCGAGGACCTCTTCGAAACGATCCTCCATGCCGCGATCACGCAGCTGCGCCTTGAACGTGCCCGCCATTCCGCCGGGAAGCTGATGACGGTACTGGAACAGGGAGTACTCGGCCGGCTGACCGACCGGCAGGTCCTCGTATTCCGCGACGCGCAGCAGGTGCTGCTCGACCGCGGCGAAGCGGGACTCGTCGAGGTCGACGTCGAAACCCGCGTAGCGCAGATTCGCCACCGTGTTCTCGGTCGAGGGCAGCGACACCCCGGCGGCCAGCGGGCGGCTCGCGGTGTGCACACGGTCCGCACCGGCGAGGACGGCCTCGAGGTAGTTGAGCGGCGCGAGCGCGTTGTTGCTGTGGAAGTGGACCTCCACCGGCAGGTTTCCGGCCGCGCCCTTGATGGCCGCGATGAGCGAGCGGGTGCGCTCGGGGGTGAGCAGCCCGGCCGCATCCTCGAGTTCGATGCCGTCGGCGCCGAGCCCGGCCAGCTCCCGCGTGCGGGCGGCGTAGTACTCGTCGGTGTGGTACGGAGTGTCGGCGTAGAGGATGCAGGGCAGAGCCTTGGCGCCCTCGGCCTGCACAGTCTTGACGAGGCGGCCGATCTTGTCGATGTTGAACAGGCCGTCGTAGATCCAGAAGCTGCCGATGCCGTGGGCGATCAGCCGCTGCACCCACAGGTCCATCACGCTGTCGGCGGTGAGCCCGAACGTGACGATGCCGTTGCTGCGGGTTCCGGCTCGGACCGTGGTCTCCGGCATGGACTTCGACAGCGAGATCAGCTGCTCCCACGGGTCTTCCTTGCAGTGCCGCACCAGCACCTCGAAGAGTGAGCTGCCGGCGAGGTCGATGGTGTGGAAGCCTGTGCGGTCGAGCTCGGCGGCCATGGGCAGGCCCATGTCCTTGCGCAGCCGCATGCCCCACCAACTCTGCGGGCCGTCGCGCAGTGTCTGGTCGACGATGTCGATCTTGCGCCGGCTGCCGTCGGCGTTGCGCGGAGCGATGTCGAGGTAACTCATGAGATCTTCTCCAGATAGTCGGGGAGGCCCCGAGAGGCGATCCACTCGGTGGTGACGGTGCCGGCCCGGAAGTCCGGATGATCCAGTGCCGCACGGGCAAAGCCCGCGATGGTGGGAACCCCGGTCACCCCCAGCCTCCCGAGGGCGGCGACCATGCGGTCCGCCGCGGCGTCACGGTCGGGTCCGTGCGCGACGATCTTGGCCAGCAGGGAGTCGTAGTAAGGGGTGACGACGTAGCCGGGTTCGCAGTGGCTGTCGACGCGGATTCCTTCCCCCTCCGGAGGATCCCAGGTCTCCACCGTGCCGGGGTTGGGGATGAATCCCCGGGCCGGATCTTCGGTGGTGATGCGGACCTCGATGGCATGACCGGTGAGGTCGATGTCGTCCTGGGTGAACCGGAGCGGTTCGCCCGCCGCCGAACGCAACTGCTCGGCGACGAGGTCCACACCGGTCACCATCTCGGTCACCGGGTGTTCCACCTGGATTCGGGCGTTGAACTCGAGGAAGGCGAATTCGGAACGGTCGGCGTCGTAGATGAATTCGACGGTCCCGGCACTGTCGAGTTCGAGTGCCTCGGCGAACGCGACGCCGCTGCTGCGGATGTGCTGCCGGATGTCCTCGGGCAGGTTGGGAGCGGGCGACTCCTCCACGACCTTCTGGTGCCGCCGCTGCAGCGTGCAGTCGCGTTCCCCGAGATGGATGACGGAGCCGTGCTTGTCACCGAGCACCTGGACCTCGATGTGGCGGGCGTTGCGGATGAACCGTTCGACGTAGAGCCGGCCGTCACCGAACGCCGACTGCGCCTCGGCCCCGGCGGGCGACCAGCGGGCCCGCAATTCGGTCTCGTTCTCGACCACCGACATGCCCCGGCCGCCGCCGCCGGCGGCGGCCTTGACCAGTACCGGATAACCGAGTTCGGCCGCAGCGGCGACCGCCGCCTCGGCCGAGTCGAGGATCGGCGATCCCGACAGCACGGGAATGTTGGCCGAGCGGGCGAGTTCGCGGGCCCGGGCCTTGTCCCCGGCCTCGGCGACCGCTTCCGGTCGCGGTCCGACGAACGTGAGTCCCTCCGCCACGCAGGCCGCGGCGAATTCCGGATTCTCGGACAGGAACCCGTAGCCGGGGTGCACGGCGTCGCATCCGGCACCGAGGGCGGCGCTGAGCACGGCGGGGATCGCCAGGTAACTCTGCGCTGCCGGGGCGGGGCCGATGCAGACGGCGCGGTCGGCCATCCGCGCCGCGAGTCCGTCGCGGTCCACGGTCGAGGTCACCGCCACGGTTTCGATCCCGAGGGCGCGGCATGCCTTGATCACGCGCACCGCGATCTCGCCGCGGTTGGCGACGAGGACCCGCCGCAGGGGCGTGCGCCGCGGCGACTCGGTGGTCAGGGTCGCCGGGCTAGCCATCGGTCGGCCTGATCAGGAACAGCACCTGGTCGAATTCGACCAGGTCCGCGTTGGTCGCGCAGATCTGCACGATCTCTCCACCCTGCGGTGTGAGCACCGGGTTCATCAACTTCATGACCTCGACGATCCCGATCTGCTGTCCGGCCTCGACGGTCTGACCGACCTGCACGAACGGCGGATCGCCCGGGCTCGGGGACACCCAGAACGCGCCCACCGTCTGCGATCGGACCTCGATGCAGCCGGTGGTGTCGACCGCGGCGGCCGGTGCCGACGGTGCCGAGGCGCTCGCGACCGGGATCACGGGAGCCGGCGGCGGGACGGCAACGGAAGCCGCCACAGGGGCCGCAGTAGGTGCCGGGGCCGTGCCCGGTGCGGCCGGGGGGCCGTCCTTGCCGACGGTGACGCGCATGCCGTCGAGTTCGAGGGTCATGGAGGCCCATCCGGACTCCTGGAAGGTGCGCAGGATTTCCCGCACCTCGCGATGGGTCACCCGCTCCGGCGTGGTCATGACATTCTCCTTTGGTGTGCGATGGCGGCGAGCAGCACCGGCAACCGGTGGGCGGTGACGATCGCGTCGACGCCGGCGTCGAGTGCGGCGCGCACGCCGTCGGGGGCGCAGAACACCGCGCCGCGTAGGGTTTTGGTCCCGGCCGGGATGGCGGGGAGTTGCTCACCGAGGTCTTCGGCGGGGAGGGTGTCCGCATCGAAGACCGGTTCGACGGCGACGTCGGTGCCCACCCGCAGCGGCGTCGCGCTCTCGGCCCACCCGGTGAGGCGGCGGAGGTCCTCGTCCTCGCTCTCGTCGACCGCCGAGGTCGGCAGTTCGCCGGCGTAGACCGTGCCGGTGGTGGCGTCGACGGTGACGGTGCGGCCGACCAGACTCTCGACGGTGTCGGCGCCGCAGCCGACGACGCAGGGGGTGTCGAGGGCCCGGCTGACGACGGCCGCGTGTGAGGTGGCGCCGCCCTGCTCGGTGACGACGGCGGCGGCGGCGATCATGCCATGGACGTCGTCCGGGCTGGTCGACTTGCGGACCAGGATGCAGCCCGGATTCGACTGTGCCGCTTCGGGAGTATCGACCACCATTCCGGTGGCAACGCCCGGGCTGGCGGCCACTCCGGTCACGAGCACCTCGGCACCGTCGGCGGCACCGGCGGCGATTTCCGGCCGCAGGAGGGTGCGGATCTGGTCCGCGGTGACTCGGGTCAGCGCCTCGGCGGGTTCGAGGACACCTTCGTCGACGAGTTCGACGGCGATCCGGACCGCGGCGCGGGCGGTGCGCTTGGCCGGGCGGGACTGCAGCAGGAACAGCTCGCCGCTCTGCACGGTGAATTCGATGTCCTGGGCGTCGCGGCCCTCCCGGTCGAGGCGCTCGGCGGCCTCGAGGAGTTCCCCGTGCACGGTCGGCCATCGCTCTTCCAGATCGGACAGGGGTTTCGGGGTGACCCTGCCGGACACGACGTCCTCCCCCTGACCCCGCTGGAGGTACTCACCGTAGGGTTCGCGGGTGCCGTCGACCGGGTTGCGGGTGAACAGCACCCCGGTGCCGGAGTCGTCGTCGAGGTTGCCGAACACCATCGCCTGCACGGTGACCGCGGTTCCGAGGTCGTCCGGGATGCCGTAGTGCTTGCGGTAGGCGAGGGCACGCCGGGACCGACTCGACTGGAAGACCGAGGCGACGGCGGCGCGCAGCTGTTCCCACGGGTCGGCCGGCACGGTCTCGTCGACGTCGGCGGATATCGCGGCGCGCACCGACGCGGTGTCGGGCAGGTCCTCGAGGTCCTCGGTGCTGCCGAGGACGAGGCGGCCGTAGAAGCCGGTGAATCGGCGGTGCACCTCGGCCGCGAAGTCGGGGTCCCCGCTTTCGGCGGCGAGGGCGGCCTCGACCTCGTCGTTGCAGCCGAGGTCGAGGATGGTGTCCATCATGCCCGGCATGCTGATCGCGGCGCCCGATCGAACCGACACCAGCAGCGGGCGTTCGCTGCCACCGAAGGTGCGGACGAGTTGCTGCTCCAGCAGCCGGATGCCGGTGACCAGTTCGTCGGCGAGCCCGTCGGGCAGGCCGCCGTCGGCGAAGTAGGCCGCGCAGGCGTCGGTGGTGACGACGAACGCCGGCGGCACCTTCAGTCCCAGTGACTGCATGCGCCACAGGCTCCAGGCCTTCCCGCCGACCAGGTCGCGGCTCGGCTCGGCGGCGTCCTCGTCGGGGACGACCAGCCAGCGGAAACTCGTTGCGGTGCTCATTCGGGGCGCTCCCGTCCGGTCAGGCGGAGGATGTGCTCGTGCATCTGGAACCACACGGTGTGCGCGGAGTCGACGCGGACCCCGCTGACGTAGTCGGTCTCGCCGCCCTCGGCGCGGATCAGGGCCGCACCGATCCGGTCGAGGAATCGGTCGACCAGCGGATCCGCATCGGCCAAGGGGCGCAGCACTTTCTGCGTCTTCTCGTGCACGCGGCCGAGTTTCTCGATGATCTTGGCGTCGTAGTCGGCGTCGGCGTGGTCGTTGCTCACGCGGGCGCCGTCGACCTCGACCGTCTGCCAGTCGGTGGTCAAGGCCAGGACCTGCTTGTTCACGCCGGTCTCGAAGGAGTCCATCGCGGCTGTCACCACGTCGTCGGACCGAATCTCCGCGAACGCTCGGGAGTACACGCCGTCGAGGAATTCGCGTCCGGCCGGGGTGATCATGTAGTTGCCGCGTGCGGACATCACCGCGCCGTCGGCGACGGCCTTCTCCAGCGCCGTCTCGACGTCGACGACCGGGAGGGCGTTGATCTCGGCGAGCTGTTCGGCGGATCCGAGCTGACGCAGGGTCAGGGTGTGAACGGTGAGTTCGTAGGGGTCGAGCATGATGGGTCCTTTCGGTATCGGGGTCACGCCCGCGCGGCGACCATGCGGTCACGGACTTCGCGGCGCAGGGACTTCCCGACCGGGCTGGTGGGGATGTTCGGCCAGATCTCCAGGGAGCGAGGACGTTTGAAACCTGCCAGCCGATCGGAGCAGAACTCGAGGATCTCGTCGGGTTCGGCGGTGGAGCGGGTGACGACGGCGGCGGCGACGCGTTCGCCCCACTTCTCGTCGGGCAGGCCCACGACGGCGGCCTCGACCACCGCGGGGTGCGTCAGCAGGGCGTCTTCGACCTCACGCGGGTAGACGTTGAAACCGCCCGAGATGATGACGTCGTGTCTGCGGTCGAGCAGGTGCAGGTATCCGTCGTCGTCCCAGCGTCCGATGTCGCCGGTATGCAGCCAGCCGTCCGGTTCGATCGTCTCGGCGGTGGCGTCGGGGCGACGCCAGTACCGGCTCATCGTGTGCGGCCCCCGGGTCAGTACCTCCCCGACCTCGCCGGGCCCGAGCGCGGTGCCGTCGCTCGCCCGGACCTGCACCTCGACGAAGGTGTAGGGCTTGCCGGCGGAGGTCAGCCGCTCGGGGGTGTGTTCCCACGGTTGCAGGCAGGTGATCGCCAGCGGCGCCTCCGCCTGACCGTAGAGTTGCGCGAAAACCGGTCCGAGAATGTCGATTCCGCGTTGGAGCACGCTGGTCGCGATCGGGGCGCCGCCGTAACACAACCGCTCGAGGGCGAGGTCCGCCGTTGCCGCGGCGGGATCCTCGAGCAGCATCGCGATCATCGTCGGCACCATGAACGTCGACGTGGCCCGGTACTTCTGCGCGGCCTCCAGGAACGCGGTGGGCGAGAACTTCGACACGAGGACGTTCGGGGCACCCTTCACCAGGTGTGGCAGGAAGAATGCGCCGCTGCCGTGGGTGATCGGTGCGGCGTGCAGCATCACCGAATCCGGCCGCAGGTTGGGCAGCAGGTCGACCAGGAAGTTGGCCACCTCGGCGAGTTCGCTGCGCGTGGTCAGCACCACCGCCTTGGGTTTGCCGGTGGTGCCGCCGGTGTACGCCAGGCGCAGCGGTTCGTCCTGGTCGCGCCGCACGTCGCAGGGGCCCTCGGGGGCGCCGGCGATGAGCCCGGGCAGTTCGTCGGCGGTGATCATCACCTCGACCTGAGCGGGTGGTTCCCCGGCGTGGACCAGCGCTCGTGCCTGTGAGTCCTCGACCTTGTAGGCGTGCTCGTGGGCGGTCTCGCGGACGTTCAGCGGGACCCGGACCAGGCCGGCCTTCGCGAGGGCGTAGTAGACGACGACACCGTCGATGCCGTTGGGCATGAGGACCGCGACGCGGTCGCCGGACTCGAGGCCACGGGCCAGCAGCGCGTGGCCGAGCCGGTCGGTGAGTGCGTCGAACTCCGCGAAGCTCACCACCCGGTCGCCGTCGATCAGCGCGGGGGCGGCACCGAATTGACGCCCCGCGCGGCGGATCAGGTCACCGATCTGCATGGTCATTCGCCGTTCCCACTCGCGGCGGGAAGGTCTGCGCGACGCAATCCGGAACCGCGGCCCTCCAGGTTCCGGGAGCCCCGCTGGGCGAGTCGGTACAACTCGTCCGCCTGCGGGGTGCCGTGGTTCCACTTCACCCATTCCTCGTCGAGGTACCGGTTGGGTCCGTCGAGAACGGCGGGGGTGAATCCTCGTGCGCGCGTGTTGTAGTCGTCGATGTCGATCCGTCCGGCGCTGGTGGTCCACAGTCCGGTCTTCTCGGGCAGGCTGGACGATCCGGTGAACGTGTCGCCGGCGGTGGGCGCGTAGTCGTCGTCGGTGAGGACCGAGAAGGGGATTCCGGTGAGCATGTTGCGGTTCAGGTCGGAGTAGCGGGCCATCGTGTATTCGTTGCTGGTCTGGTGGGGCAACCCCAGCAGTCCCACCATCTCACCGAGGTTGTCGCGACCGTATTCGTCGTTCAGCAACGGCTTGAACCGCTGCACTCGTTCGTCGATCTGGAACCAGTCGTCCTGCCGGTAGGTTCCGGCGAGATGCGCGAAGTCCTTACCGACCGAGGAGTAGACCATGGCGCCGGCGTCGATCATCTGCTCGCGTGACCAGTTCGCGATCCGCTTCCACAGGTCGGTGGTCGCCTCGTTGAGGATCTCGCGGTACTGCTCCATGGTGTCCGCCAGGGTTTCGGCGTTGTCCATGCCGACCGGAATGTACCCGTCGGTCAACGCGTCCGAGGTGTACATGCCGACGGCTTCGATGTTCGCGGCGTTGTAGCCCGGTTCGGCCTCGAACGACGCCCAGTCGTCCATGAGGTGGAAGTTGGTGCCCTTGAACACGATCGGGATCGTGAGATTGTTGAACGGCAGCTGGGAGGCGATGCCGTCCAGCCACGGGTAGTCCCCCTCGGTGAGGTCGAAGAAGTCCCGCATGATCATCTGCCGGTTGTCGCCGAAGTTGTAGGGTCCGCTGTTGTGCAGGCCGATGCGGCACTCGCAGTGGGCGAGGAACGCGTACTGGGACAGCTGGGCCACGAGTTTCGTGGCGGCGGTGTGCAGCCGATCCCCGGGAACCACGCCGTGCAGGTCGGACTCGAACACCTGCAGGGTGCGCTCGGGCAGGAACTGGCTGCGGTCGCCGAACTCCTTGTTCGTGAGGTGCCCGTCGTTGCGGTGATATGCCAGATTGAAGCGCCGGGAGAAGTCGAGCACGTCGACGACGTCGTCGACGGCGTCGGTGGGTCGGATCAGGCCCCAGTTCATCAGCATTTCGCGGCCGATGAGGTAGAACGCGGGCATACCCCACGCCGCGTTCACGGTGTCCACCTTCAGGCTGACCTCCCTGGCGCGGTCCCCGAGTTCCTCGGCCGGCGTCGCCGCGTCGATCTCACGCAGCAGGGTGGGCAACCGGTAGAAGCTGTTGAGATAGCTCACCAGCATGTACGGGTTCATCGGGAACAGCTTCGACTCCTGTACGGTGCGCGTGATGCACAGCCAGTACGTGGTGTCGGACAGGCTCCGCAGGTAGTTGTTGGTTTCCAGCAGGGTCCGGTAGTTCAGGTTCGCCATGGTCTCAGCCCTCGTTCTCGATCAGCCAGATCCGGGCATGCCCGGTGTCACCCAACTCGTATGCGTCCGACGCCGGAGGTGCCGCGGTCACTTCGAGTTCCACCACGTCGCCGTTCTTCAGGTCGTTGATCTTGCAGTTCATCAGCGTGGGGACGTCGTACTCCCGGGCGAGGATGCCCAGGTGGGACCGGACGGTCCCGCCGAGGCAGATGACGCCGGCGAACCCCTCGATGATCGGGGCGGTCAAGGTGCCGCCCGAATCGTCGATCACGGCGATGGTGCCCGGCGGGATGCCGTCCGCGAGGAATTCCATGACCTGCTCGATGGTGGACACCAACGCGACCGGTCCGGTGACCGTCTGAGACTTCTTGATGACGTTGTCGCCGACGCCGACGTGACGACGACCGTCCGAATCCAGACCCTCGGCGAAGGTCCGCGCCTCGCGGTCGGCGCGCTTGTACTTGTCCGGCTCGGAATCGAGCGAGACCGTCGCCGAGTACTCGAACCGGTACCCGGAATCCAGGGCCTCCTGCTCGACGGCCAGGGCGTCGTCCACGGAGAAGAGATCGAACTGGCGTTCGAATACGATGTCCTTCCACTGACCATCGGTGGCGGCCCGTCGTTGCGCCACCAACGACCGCACTGCGGTGTTGAAGCGGCCGGGCAACGGGAGCATTTCGGTCGATCCCCATTTCGGGGTACTAACCACGGAGTCGGACATGTCACCTCACTCGTTTGTGCGGCGGCCTTCACGCCACCGACGCCGAAATTGGGGCCTCTACCTGGCCCTTTTTCTCCGGCTTCTTTTCGTTGTGAGGAAAAACTAGCTATGATCGCGACTGTGACCCAGTCCACGTTGGGGGACAGTTCCGAGACGTCTTCGAAAACCACACAGTCCACGTCCGGAACCCACTCCCCCCTCCGCGCCCAGCTGCACAAGGCTGACTACGAACGCGCTTTCGACGTCCTCGAACAGTGCGCCGACGCAGCCTGCCTTCCCGACTTCAAAGAGCGGGCCGTCGACGCGATCAGCGAGCACTTCGAGCTCAGACACGTCTCCTTCTTCGCCGGTCCGACCTTCCACACCGTGTTCGAGGACTCCGCACCGCTAACGGCAGGCAAAACCGCCAAGATGCTGCCCGAATACAAGGCTCGGTGGGCCCGCTACGACATCTTCGGCACCCCCGTGGCGATGCGCCAACTCGTCCACAGCGGGCTGTCCACGCTGGACGAGCTGCAATCGATGGGACAACTACCGGCTGCAGCGGACGCCTACGTCAGGTACTTCCTGCACTCCACGTGGCGGATGCAGACCGCGGCCGCGTTGCGACTGGAGCTCAGCTCGGGGCACACCGCCCTACTCGGCATGTTCGACCCGGAGCCGGGCAAGATCGGCACCGCCGAAGCGGCCACGCTGCGACTGCTCAGCAAACAGATGTCGGCGATGGCGCGCGGGCTGCCGGCGTCGAAGCCGCAGGGGGCGCTGGCGAAACTGTCCGAGCGACAGCGGCAGGTCGTTCAGCTCGTCGCGGACGGGTTGTCGAATGCGCAGATCGCAGAAATCCTCTCCCTCGCCGAGGACAGCGTGAAGAAGTACGTCACCCGGATTCTCACGTCCACCGGATGTCAGTCGCGCATGGAGCTCGCACTGCTCGCGCGGGCCCAGCGAATATAGTTCGGGCCCAGCGCATTCGGCCGGGTCTCGGCGGAGACACGAAAGGGGGCCGCGGACGATTCGTCCGCGGCCCCTCGTCACGCTCCGATCAGAGGAAGGAGTTCTCCTTCGTCAGCCCGTAGCGGGGATGTTCACCGATCACCATCGATTCGAAGATGCCGTACCCGACGGCATCGCCTTCACGGCAGCGGATCACGCAGTCCCGCAATTGATGTACTTCCCGCGCCGTCGCGGCGTCCGAGACATCCGCGTACCGTTCGCCGTCGAGATGCGACGGACCGTGCCACTGACCGTGCCGGTGACCCTTGAACCCGAAATACAGGCCCGTGCCGAGGTGGAAGCCGGTGTCGCTGACCGGTTCGATCTCGATGGTGCGGGTCTCGCCCCACCCGACGTCGAATGTCAGCTTGCCGCCGAGCAACCGGCGGTTGACCGGATCGTATTTCAGATCGTCCTGCAAGCCGTGCAACGGAACCTGGGTTCCATCGGGCCGGTTCTCGAAACCGGAGAAGTACGTCGTCGCACCGTCGACCCACTGCAGGTAGTGATGGATCTCGTAGCTGGAGCCGTCCGGGCGCTGCAACCACATCGGGCTCCAGGTGAGGAGGAAGTCGCCGTCCAGCCGCTGGGGCTTGTAGACGTCCGGGGCGGGTTCCCCGACGTCCATCCGCACGCCCCACGAGTGATCGCGGAATCCGAACCACTCTTCGTCGCGGACCTCGATGCGTTCACCGTCGATCCAGATTTCACCACTGATCGTCGACGCCTGGTGGTAGCGCAGGAGATCCGACTGGACACGGAAGCCCTGGGTCTCGCGCTGCGCATCCTTCTGTTCCAGGAATGGTGGCAGCACTCCGGTGACGGTGAGGTCGAAGCGAACCGGAATGACGTCGTTCTCCTGCAGCGTCCACCGCACCTTGCGTAGCGGCTCGAGGACCTCGTAATCCAGGGGACCGACCCCCACCCGTTCTGCATCGAGGTCGAGTTGCCGGCTCGCGCGGACGGTGAGCTGCTCCTTTCCGCGGGAGATTCCCGCGAACATGTCCATCACGTTCCGGTTGTGGTACTTCCCGATTCCCACATCGACCTGTATCGATCCGTCGCGGGAGAAGAGCGACGACCACAGTTTCTCGGTCCACGTGTTGTCGGCCTGGCTGATGGTGGCAAACGTCTCGGGCGTCTGGTGGAACAACATCTCGTCTGCCGAGACGATCTTCTGCATCGATTGGCGCACGGCGGGCCTCCTTCTCGTTGTCTATCGGATGGGTGAGAACGATCCCGGCAGCCCATTGGCCACGAGAGCGCTCCCGAAGATTTCGGCGGCACGGTCGTCGTCGTCGAGGGGATCGGGATAGAGGGCCAGCGTGTCCGGGGCCATCGTCCAGTCGATCCGATCGGTCACGCCCGCCACCGCGGCGAACGGGCGCAGGCCCGACGTGTACATCGTGGTGGCAGCAAGAATTCGCTCTTTCCGGCTCATCGCGGCGAAGCGTTGATAGAGCGTCATGTGCCATCGGCTGAGGTCCACCGCCACCTCCGCCCAGGATTCGGGCGCGAGCAATTCCCGGGTGCCATCGGCACGGTGACCGTACACGGCAGCCTCGTCCACCGACGCCAGCAGCTGGTCGGGTTCGGTGAACGTCGTTCCCCAGTCGTTGATCTCGAACTCGGTGAACACGGTCCGGTCGAACGTCAGCGCCATCGTCAACCCGACGTAGGTCGGCGCGAGGTCCTCGGCCCACGGGTAGGCCCAGCTACTCGGGGCGAGCGAGAGATAGTCCCGCACGATCGTCTGCCGCGTCCCCGACCGGGGGTAGGGCCCCGAATCGCAGATGCCCACCCGCGAGTCGCAGAAGTAGAGGAACGAGTAACCGGACACTGTGGCGTTCAGCCGTTTCAGCGCCTTCGACGTCGACGGGTCGAGAACCTGTGCGCCTCCGGTCAACTCGTCGACGACATTGCCCGAAAGGTAACGGTTGGTGAATCGGGCGTCCTTGTAGTCGAGCGTGCCGTCGCCGCGGTGCGCGAGCGTGAGCCGGCGCCAGAAGTCGACCACCGTGCGGATGTCTTCACGTCGGTCACCGGGCGCAAGCTTTCCCATCTTGATCAAGCATTCCCGGCCACAGAGGAAGTGGTAGCCGATCATCCAGATCCACAGGGGGCTGACCTTGTTCGGACCCTCACGCAGCCGCCGGCCCAGTTCCTCGGCCGGCATGGCCTCGTCGATGATCGCTACCCGCTCGGCGTAGCTGTGGAAGTCCTCGATCACCGACATCGACATGTACGGCAGCATCGGGAACAGCTCGGACGTGAAACCGGAGCGGCGCGTGATCTCCGGTTTGAAGGCCCGGCCCATGTGCTGGATCAGGTCGTCGAGCCGATCGTCCGTCAACTCCTCCGCGATGAGTGCGTCGAGCGCGGCCGGGGACACCGTGACATCGAAGTCCTTGACCGCGATCTCGTCGCCGACCCGCCGGATGTACGCCCACCAGGCGTCGCCGACGTCGGCCGGAGAAGATGGTTCCTCGGTCTGCGCGGCCTCATACACGACGCCGGCGCCGTCCTCGATCGCCAGCGTGACCGTCGTGCCGTCGGCGACGTCGGTGATCAGTTCGGTGCCGACCAGGCAGGGCACTTCGAATTCCCGGGAGACGATCGCAAGGTGCGACCGCAGCGTGCCGTCGAGGCAGATGATCCCGCCCAATCTCCCGAGGATCGGGGACAGGAACGTGGTTCCTCCCGACGCCACCAGGGCGATGGTGGTCTCGAGGTCCGAGTCGAGCGACGAAATCACGTCGTTCGGTGACGAAAAACGCCGAATGGTCCCTGTCGCGTCCGCGAACGAGTACGACGGAACGCCTTTGCCGATGATGGCCACTGTTACCTCCCCAACGGACGGAAGCAACCGTCGCGGTCTTGCGGTACGAAGACGCCGCCGATCAGTTGCAGAGCGAGATCCGGATCGCTGAACTTCTGGAAGGAGTCGGCGATTCTCGGTGTGATGGCCCAATCGATCTCGTCGTAGCAGCCGGCGAGTCGAGCCCAGGCCTTGAGTTTCCACGCGTACATCTCGGTGGCGTAGAGGTTGCGTTCCTCCGGATCGGACTCGGCCAGGCGCTGATACAGCGCCCGGTGCGCCTTCCGGATCGCCTTGGTGGCCTCCTCGACCTCGTCGGCGCCGAGCGGTCGGAGGGTGCCGCCGTCCGTGCAGAACACCCGCGTTTCGATGATGTCGGCCTGGTAGTCGCTGGGGGTGAACCAGGCGGTGCCCCAGACGTTGTTGTCCATCTTCACCGTGGCGGGCAGCCGGTAGGCGATGACGAAGTGGTGGTAGGGCAGCGTTTCCCGGATGCCGTCCACCCACGGGAAGTCCCCGTCGCCGTCCGTGCAGGTCTCACGCAACGCCAGGAAGGTGCCGTCCTCGAGTTGGTACGGTCCGGTGTCGCACACCGCGGTGCGCGCGTCGCAGTTCTCCAGGAAGGCGTATGCGGTCAGGCGCGCACCGAATTTCCGGATTCCCGCCTTGACCGTGTCGTCCGCGGCGACGAGGTGGGACCGGATCTCGGCAAGCAGGTCGTCGTCGATGACGTGAGAACTGTTGGCAGGCTCGGCGTCCATGTTGAACAGGACGTTGTCGGTGCGCATCGCGATGGTGGCCTCGCGCCAGAAGCCGAGAACCTCGAGCTGATCCTCGAGACCGTCGGACAGGCTGTTCTCGCCCAGGTCGACGAACAGTTCGCGGCCCGTCAGATAGTGCAGAGGGGTAGCCGCGAGGTTGATGAAGCTGCGCTTGTTGCCGATCGGCAGGGCCTTGCGCACCAGTTCGGTGGGCGTGGCGTGCTGCCGGATGGTGCGGATGCGCTCGGGCACCCGGAGGTAGTCCTCCATCATCGACATCAGGATGTAGGTGTTCATCCCGAACAGTTCCGACTCGAACACGGTCCGCGCGGACAGTTCGGACTTGTAGGCCGCACCGGCGGCGTGGACCAGCCAGTTCCACTCCTCGAGTGTGGGTTCGTAGTCCGGGTCGGTGTAGAGGGCCTCCACGTTCACGGGAGTGGTCAGCTGCGCGGTCATGCGGTCACCGCCCCCACCGTCACGGCCACGCGCGCGGTCTCGGCATCGGACAGGTCCATCACCACGGTGTCGCCGTCGGAGACCTCTCCGGTCAGGTCGGCGGCGAGCACACACGGGACGTCGGATTCCCGGCACAGGATTGCCAGGTGCGACTCGCGGCTACCTGCGGTGCACACGATGGCCCGCAGGTCCGGCAGGATCGGTGACAGGAAGGTCATCCCGCCCTTGCTGACGAAGGCGATCGTGTCCTCCAGATCGTCGTCGTCGATCGACAGCACGTCGGCCGTGTCGTTGAACCACCTCGCCGTACCGCGCACCTCACCTGCGGTGAATAGATTGACACCGGTCCCGACCTCGTTCAGGTATCCGCTCATCACTGCTCCGTTCCGCCCGACGATGGGGCGTGAATTGACTCTGAGGCGCATGCCCAGCGCTGATCGCACGCTACGAGCCGAGCCGTGGTGTGACCCAGTCCACTTTGGGGGACAGTATCGATCGGCGTCACACAACCCTGGTCGTCACCGTTCGGAGGAAAGGCGAAGTGACCGGGTCGTTCAGGTGGTCGCTGCGGTTCGCCGCATACGACGGACGGCGGCGACCGGAGACCACACACCCTTCCGGGAACGGGTGATCGGGTAGCAGCAGAGGCCGAGCAGGACGGCGGTGAAGTGTCCGACCGCGGTGAAGTTCAGGTGCACGAACAACGGAACCAGATAGAACACCAGGACGGCGGCGAGATACGGATAGCGCCACGGCGGTGCGATTCGGTAGGTGAGTACCGCGACGACCCCGGCCAGGCCGTAGCTGACCCCGATGTCGAGGGTGTCGACGGCGGAGGCCGGCGCGCGGCCGTGGCGGATCGCCCAGTACAGGACGCCCTCGCTGAGGTAGGTGGCGCCGACGTGTGCGATCGCCACGACGGTCACCCATCGCAGAGTGCCCAGCCATCGCTCGGCCGGGACGTGGAAAACGTTGTAGAGGAGAAAGTAGGTGACCCAACCGCCGCCGGCGAGCCAGAAGGCACTCGCGATCAGCACCCTGACCGGGTCCTCCGCGAGATGGTGCAGGTTCGTCGACCGGTCACCGAGCACGACCTGAAGTTGCTCCGCCGAGAGATGCCGCGACACCACGGTTGTCGCCAGGAGCACCGCGAGCCACACGAACGTGCCGGGCGCCCGCCGAACATACGTCCACGCCGCCCGTATCCAACTCCGAAAGCGAGACGCCGTGAGTGCTTTCACCGATGCCATTGTGCGCCGTGCGACGGTCGGCATCAACGGCCCGCCGGGCCGCGGCCGGGTCAGTCCGGGAGCCCGTGCTCGACCAGCGTCCGTGCGACCTCGCTGAGCGGTTGGTTGACGTGCTGGGACTGCTCCGTCAGAAGCGCGAAAGCCTGCGCGGCGTCGATCGAATACCGCTGCATCAGCATGCCTTTGGCCTGTCCGATGATGTCGCGAGAGGCGAGGGCGTTGCGAAACTGTTCCTCGCGTTCGGACGCGATGAGCGCGATGGCGGCATGCGTCGACAGGGTGCTGCCGATGCTGAGCGAGGTGTCACCGAATGCGTTCGGGCGGCTCGAGTGCAGGTTCAGCGCGCCCAGCGTGTCTTCGGTGGTGTACAGCTGAAACGACAGCATCGACTGCACCCCGATCCTGGACGCTTCCGGCGCGAAGGCCGGCCAGCGCTGCTCGGTCCGCATGTCGGTGACGAGCACGGTCTCGTGCTCCCAGATCGCCTGCACACACGGGCCCTCTCCGAGGCGGTGTTGCAACTCGTCGACCTTCCTCTGCATGTCCGACGTCGCCGCCCGGGGTTCGAGCACTCTGCCACGGGCGATCAGGGTGACCCCGGCGTCCTCGGTCCCCGGAACGATGTCGCGGGCGGACTTGGTGATCACCTCCAGACATCCTTGGAGGCTGCCGTGTTCGGCCCGCATGTCACGCGCGATTTGTTCGAATTCAGTCCGCAACCGGCGTTCGAAACTGCTACCAGGGGCGGATTCTCGACTTTCGGTATCCAAGCTCATCCCAATACTTTTCTTTTCACTCGACCGGACGTCACGCCGATCGACCCCGGCGGAGTCCACAAATCGATGCAGTGGGCATTCCGTGCTAAATGCACGCCCAAATTCTCCACCGGGTGATCGCCCCCGGTCGATTTTTCCGACGGTATGGAACGGTATCGATGCGGCGCCGTTCGTGCGCCGTTCACAGCGGTGGCTCGGCTCCCACCTGGTGAGCCGAGCCACCACTTACCCCAGGTCCGGCGCGATCAGCCGATGCCACCGCCGAGGTTGAACGTGACACTCAGCCACTTCAAGAACGCATCGAGAGCTACGTTGAAGTCGATTCCTGCAGAACCCATCAGAATTCCACTCCTTCTGTCGATGGATAACCACGGGATTATTTCCTCCCGCTTATTCCGTATATCGCAGCGACCGCCGCGGCGCGTTTCGCGAATTCACGTAATTCTCACATGCTGAAATTGAACAACTGACCATCTCGATACGAAATAGGGCGTCATTTTTGTGCTATGACCTGCGATGATCGGTGAATATCGCAGCGCGGAACTCCCCGCGGGTTTTACGGTGAAATCAGTGAGAGCTACCCGTCGCTACTTCCGCCTCCGAGCGGAGCGGCGCGGCGCGGGTTCACGCTCGGCGTCCGACCCACCGAGCAGCTCGCCGAGGGTCTCACCCACCGCTTCGAGTGCGCCTTTCGTCTTCGATTTCGTGCTTCCGGCGCCCTTCACATCGGACACCAGATCTGTCAGACCCTTGGGTTCGCTTCCGATCGCGAGGCGATTGGCGGCCTCGGCGAAGCGCAGATAGGTGTCGACACTCGCGACCACGATGCGGGCGTCGATAGTCAGCAGTTCGATGCCGACCAGCGACACCCGCACGTAGGCGTCGATCACCAGACCCTTGTCGAGGATCGTGTCGATGACATCGGCGAGACTGCTCGAACTCGGACCCCCTCCGGCTGTTGTCATCACTCGCACTCCTTCGCTCCGGCTCCCGGCCATCGCCGTACCCGAACAGGACTACCCGGAACCGAGCGAAATCAAGCGGCCAAAAATCGGACATGACTGAGCAATTCGACAGTGGGCCGTGCGCGGAAACGTTCGGACCGGTCTCGATCCCGGTACGGGTGTCCCCCTGTCGCGCTACCCGGAACGGCGGCTCGCCCCTCGGGTCGCCGCAGGGACGGGGTGCAGGGGCGGCCCGGCGACGACAGTGTTGTGGATGGTGCCGATTCCGTCCACGGTCATGGTGACGGTGTCACCGATGCGGAGGGGTGGCGGTTGCCGCTCGCCGCGCCATCCCCACAGTTCGGCGAGACAGCCGCCGCCGCAGGTTCCGGAGCCGAGCACGTCGCCGGGCCGCACCCATGTGCCACGACTGGCGTAGGAGATCAACTCGGCGAAGGTCCAGGCCATGTTCGCCAGGGTGTCGCCGCCGATGCGGGTGTCGTTGACGAAGACCTCCATGCCGAGATCGAATCGGCCGTCGACCTCGTGGCCGGCGAGTTCGTCCACGGTGACCATCACCGGCCCGAGGGTGGTGACGGTGTCCTTGCCCTTCGCCGGTCCCAGGCCTACCCGCATCTCACGACCCTGCAGGTCGCGAGCAGACCAGTCGTTGAGAATGGTGAACCCGGCGACATGGTCGAACGCTTCGTCGAGGGACAGGTTGTAGCCGGCCCGGCCGATCACGACCGCGACTTCCAGTTCGAAATCGAATACTTCGCACCCCGGCGGCATCGGAACCGTTGCGCCCGAGCCGATCGCCGCGTGAGGGTTGGTGAAGTAGAAGGCGGGTGCGGCATACCAGTCCTCCGGGATCTCACCGGCGCCGGTGACCGAACGCAGCGAGCCGAGAGTGTGCTGCTCGAAGGTGATGAAGTCCCGAATGGTGGCGACCGGGACCGGCACGGCCAGTTCCGCGGCCGGGTCCCACGGCAGTCGGCGACCGGTCAGCGCTCCGCTCGGGTCGTCGGCCGCGGCCACTGCGAAGACGTCGGCAGACTCCGTCAGGAGGTCGAGGTGGTCGTCGACGACGACGCCGAAGCGCTGGACGCCGTCCACGAGCAGTGAACCGATTCTCATTCCTGCTCCTCGTCGAAGATCGCGACCGCGCGGGTCCACCCGGCCGACGCTCGATGGATCTTCACGGGGAAGCATGCCACCTGGAATCCCGAGGATGGGATCGAGTCGAGATTGCCGAGCTTCTCGATGTGGCAGTAGCCGATCTCCCGTCCGGCGCGATGGCCTTCCCAGATGATGTCGGCGTCATGGTTCTCGGCGTATCGCCGGGCGGTGTGGACGAACGGCGCATCCCAGCTCCAGGCATCGGTGCCGGTCACCCGCACGCCTTGACGCAGCAGGTGCAGTGTCGCCTCGCGTCCCATGCCGCAGCCGCTGTTCACGTAGTCGTCGTTGCCGTAGCGGTCGCCCGCGCGGGTGTTGACGACGACGATGTCGAGCGGTGCCAGAGTGAATCCGATCCGGTCCAGTTCGCGGTCGATGTCGTCGGCGG
This sequence comes from Rhodococcus sp. NPDC056960, assembly GCF_042674125.1. NCBI lineage: Bacteria > Bacillati > Actinomycetota > Actinomycetes > Mycobacteriales > Nocardiaceae > Rhodococcus > Rhodococcus sp. NPDC056960. Next base: position 190,776 of record NZ_JBHURF010000013.1, read on the forward strand.
TGACGACGTAGCCGTCGCCGAAATGCCGGAAGTCGAGTTTGACGCCGCGTCCGAAGCACCAGTCGAGCGGGACCTCGTCGATGGTGATGGCCCGCTGCCCGCCGTTCATCGTGGACGCGTAGTGGTAGGGGGCGTCGAGATGGGTGCCGTTGTGGGTGGACACGCGCACGCGCTCGATGGCCCACCCTTCTCCGTCGGGCAGGTCGCCGACAGCGGCTCCGGGGAAGAACTGCAGCAGATCGCCTCGAGTGTGCTCGTGGTCCAGGTAGTCGATCTCGGGCAGGTGACCGGGTGGATCGGACGGAATTCCTGCCTGCAATGACACGGACAGGTCGACTATTCGTCGCATGATATGGATGTCCTCAACTGTTCGGGGGATGGATGCGGTCGGCTCACTTCGCCGGTATCACGGGCAGCAGCAACGAGGTGCCCGAGTCCGGACCGGTGTGCAGAGTGGTCAGCCCGTCGAAGATTCCGGCCGGTCGATCGTCCGGGTCGTCGTGGACGAAAACCCCGTTGCCGCGTTGCTCGATTCCGTACGCCACCGGCCACGGCCCGTCGCCCGGCAGCTGGAAGTCACGGCCCGACAGCGTGACGCCCAGCCGGTAGCCGGGCGGGACGACGATCGAGGTGGGCCAGATCTCGACGTCGAGGTCGACCGCCTGCCCGGGGGTGAGCGGCAGGATGCGGGTGTGCGGATGCCAGGGCCGGTGGGGCAGGCTGCGCTCCTAGTCCAGTTCCCGGTGGGAGGCACGCAGCCACCCCACGGCGAGCACACCGTGTTCGTCGATCGCGGACACGAGCGTGACCTCCTTTCCGTCGGGGTCCTGCACACGCAGGGTGACGAAGAGGTCGGCGTCGGCGGTCGTGGACGCGAGTCGGACCCGAGCGGAGGCCGGCCCGGTGATCTCCAGCGGCTCGGACAGCGGTTCGGTCCAGAAATCGATGCCGGGCCCCAGCGCCGGGAAGTCGACCGCATGCTCGGTGCTCGGTTCGGTGGTGGTCAATGCGGCGGACGCGGCGTCGAGGTGGAACCGCGTCCACCGGGTGCGGGCGAGCGGCCACTCCTGCTCGTCACGACCCTCGAAGGATCCGTCGACGTGGCGGACGTTCAGGCGCACCGGTGGCTGCCGGTCCCAGCCGGTCGCCTCATCCTTGAGGAAGTGGCCGAAGAACTGCTTCTGCAGACCCACGCCGTAGTCGGTGTAGAACTCGGCGTAATGCTCGTGACCGTGCACTTCCAGCCATTTCTGCGGTGACGACACCTGGGTGTAGCCGTCGAAATTGCCGCGGGTGTGCAGGTGGTGTGCCCAGTTCCCCGCCGACAGCACCGGGACCTCGATGCGCGTCAGGTCAGGCGTGCGCGCTCGGCTGAACTCGTCGAGCAGGACCCGGCGTTTGGCCTCGGCGACCGTCTCCACGCGGTTCGCGGCGAGAGCATCGTCGTCCAGGGTCGGGGGTCCGGCGACGAGTTCGCCGTTGTTCGGGTTGCGCAGGCCGCGCTCGCCCACCCCGTGCTGGACGGTGAAGATCTGACGGTCCTGCCAGGCCTGACCGAACCGGGACAGGATGCCGCCGTGCCGGTTGAAGTCACGGTAGAAATCCGTGAACCCCTCCCACGGGCAGATCGCCGTCAGGTGCGGTGGCCGCAGTGCCGCGACCAGCCACTGGTTGGCTGCGTAGTACGAAATTCCGAGCAGGCCCACTCGACCGTTCGACCAGTCCTGGGTCCCCGCCCACTCGATGGCCGCGTAATAGTCGTGGGCCTCCTGCTCGCTGAGCATGTCCAGCAGTCCGGCCGAGCGCCCGGTACCGCGCGAGTCGACTCGAATGCAGACGTAACCGTCCGGCACCCACTTCTCCGGATCGACGGTTTCCCACACCTGATAGGCGTTGGTCGATCCGGACACCGCGTCGGGATACACCGCGGCCAGACGCTGCCACATCCCCGCGAACCCCTCCTGGAAGGCCAGCCCCTTGCCGTACGGACCGAGGGTCATCAGCACCGGATACTCGCCGTCGTCGTCCGGGCGGAAGACATCTGCCCGCAGCACGGTGCCGTCCGGCATCGGCACGGGCACATCCCACTCGATCCGCATGCCGTCCGCCGTCTCGCTGCGTGCGGTGATCCCGTCGTCGACGGTGACCGATTGTCGTGAACGCATTCCACTGCCTCCTCTAAACGCAAGTTACTTGCATTAGCAGTATGCGCTGGGTCACACCACAAACGCAAGAGACTTGCGTTAAAGTGGGGCATGACCGAACCCGGGAGCCGGCCACGCCCCGGCGGCAGATCCGCGCGAGTTCGCCGCGCAGTGCTCGACGCCACCCTCGACGTGCTGCACCTGCACGGCATGGACGGGTTGACGGTGGCCGAGGTCTCGACCCGGGCCGGCGTGCACGAGACCTCGATCTACCGCCGCTGGGGCACGCGCGAAAACCTGATGATCGACGCCCTGCTCGAAGAGGCCGAGGAACTGCTCCCCATTCCCGACACGGGATCACTGCGCGACGACCTGATCGCCTACCTCACGTCGCTGGCGGCGTACCTCACCACTCCCCAGGGCAACGCCTTCGACCGAGCACTGGCCGCTGCCGGCGACGACCCGGCGGCCAGCCAGGCCCGCAAGCAGTACTGGGACACTCGACACTCACTCTCCGGCGAGATCATCACGCGCGGAATCGACCGCGGAGAATTACCCGGCACCACCGATCCCCGCCTTGCGGTGGAAATGCTCGTCGCACCCCTGCACTTCAAGGTCGTACTCAGCCGCGAACCGCTCGACCCGGGCCTACCGACGCGACTGGTCGACGCACTCCTCCGGGGAATCGTCGCGGACGAGGACACGAGCGGACGCGACACCGACAGCTGATCGTGCCGGATCCGACAGAGTGACAGATTGTGTGGCCCACTTCTCATTTTCGGGTTGACTGCAGACGGGCGAAATAGCACAATTACAGTCATATCCAGTCAGTCACCCACAAGGACGGTCACAGATGCTTCCCGTCGAACGCCACAAGGCCATCGTGAACGCCGTCAATGCCGCCGGTGTGGTCAGCACCGAAGGGCTGGTGCAACTGCTCGGGGTGTCTGCGGAGACCGTGCGGCGCGACCTCGCGTTGCTCGAGGAACGCGGCACCGTCCGGCGGGTACACGGCGGTGCGGCGAGCGTCGTCGCCAGGGGCGGTGAGGAGCCGTCCTTCACCGAGCGCGCGCAGCTCGAACACGAGGCCAAGGCCGAACTCGCCCAGGCCGCCGTCAGCCTGATGCAGAGCGGTCAGACCATCGTGATCGACATCGGAACCACCGCGGTCGAGGTGGCCCGCGCGATTCCCCACAGCTTCCGCGGAACGGTCGCCACGCCGTCCCTGCTGGTCGCCGCGGAGCTCGCCGAGCGTCCGGGCATCGACCTGCTGGTCTCCGGTGGCCGGGTGCGCAGAGGCGATCTGGCCTGCGCGAACGCGCACGCCAAGTCGTTCTTCGCCGATCTGTACGCCGATGTGGCGTTCATCAGTTCCGGTGGGGTGGACGCGGAGGTCGGGTTGACCGACTTCCATCTCGACGAGGTCGATGTCCGCAAGACCATCCTCGCCAACAGCGCCCACAGCTACGTACTCGCCGATTCCTCGAAGATCGGCCGGGTGGCTCCCTACCGGGTGTGCACTCTCGACGCTGTAGCCGGCCTGATCACCGATTTCCCTGTGTCCCAAGACATTGCCCAGGCATTCAAGGAAACCGGCGGGGTGATATTGACGGCGTGAACGGGGGCGGATCCACCGCCAGAGAAGAAAGCGGGCGACGTTGCAGCGTCGCCCGCCGGATCGAACACCCAACTCCAGTCAGAAAGACGATCCAATGAGTCATCATTCCACACCCCCCGATTCCGCCGGAGTGGGTGAGTTCGGGTACACCGAGTCCCTCGAACGCTCGACCGGCCGGTTCGCCTCCTTCGCCGTCGCGTTCGCGTTCGTCTCCATCGCGACCGGCATCTTCACCACCTACGGCAGCGTCCTCACCACCTCGGGACCGCTCGGGATCTGGACGTGGCCGATCGTGGTGGTCGGTCAACTCGCGGTCGCGCTGATCCTCGGTTCCCTCGCCGCCCGCATCCCCGTGACCGGCTACGCCTACCAGTGGGTGTCGCGACTGGCCAATCCGGTGCTCGGCTGGATCACCGGGTGGATCTCGTTCACGTTCCTGGCCATCGTCGTCGTGGCCGTCGACTACACCGTCGCCTCCACCGTGTTGCCCTCGTTGTTCGAGTTCTACGGCACGCCCACCACCAGTTTCGTCATCACCGGCATCGTGCTCCTCCTGCAGGGCCTGTTGGTCGGCCTGTCCACCAAGTGGACCGAGCGGGTCAACAACTTCGCGGTGACCGCGGAACTGATCGGCATGGTGGCGCTGGTCGCGCTGCTGCTGATCGTGGGGGTCGTCGCACACAAGCTCAACGTGGGCAACCTGTTCGAGCGTGGCGACATTCCCGCCGACGGGTACTTCAGCTTCGGCACCGCCACCTCCGCAGGCCCGTGGATGATGGGATTTCTGCTCGGCGCCTTCACCATCGTCGGTTTCGAGTCGGCGGCCAACCTCGCCGAGGAGACCAAGCGGCCGGAGGTCGTCGTGCCCCGGGCGATGTGGCAGGCGGTCCTCGCGTCCGGCGGTCTCGGCTTTCTGTTCCTGCTCGCGGTCACCGCGCTCGCCGACGACCCGGTCGCGCTCGCGCAGTCCGGGACACCGGTCGCCGACGTCATCCGCGCCGTGCTCGGCTCCTACGTCGGGACCGCGCTGCTGGTGCTGGTCGCCGTCGCCATCTTCGCCTGCGGTCTGGTCATCCTGATGACCGGGGTGCGGTTGGTGTGGGCGATGTCCCGCGACGAGCGCTTCCCCGCCTGGCAGTACATGCACAAGGTCTCGCCCCGGTTCAAGACTCCGCTCAACGCGACCGTCCTCGTCACCGTCGTCGCCGCGCTGATCCTCGCGATCTTCTCCACCCGCACCGACGCCCTGTTCAATCTGTTCGCCGCCGCCACCCTGTTGCCGTCGATCATCTACGCCGTCACCGTCGCCCTGTACATCGTCAAGCGGCGCTCGCTGCCCCCGACCAACGGATTCCAGTTGGGGCGCTGGGAGATTCCGGTGCTCGTCGTCGCCGTCGTGTGGTTGGTGTTCGAACTGTCCCTCTTCCGCGACGCGTCCTTCCGCGATCCGTGGCTGTACGTGCTGATCATGGTCGTCCTCGGCGGCCTCTACCTCGGATTCCTCCTGCTCACCCGCGGCACCCACGGCCTCCGGATGCCGGACATGCGCTCGATCGACGCCGAACTCGACGCCACCGCTGCCGCAGACAATGGATTGGAGTCGGCGAAATGACCGTTCTCGCCATCGACCAGGGCACCTCGGGTACCAAGGCGGTCGTCCTCGACCCCGACGACGGCGTGGTCGGGGTCGCCGAGATCCCGATCCACCCGCACTACCTGAGCGGTGGTGGCGTGGAACAGGATCCGGGCGAACTTCTCGAGTCCGTCCTGCAGGCCGGGCGCACCGCCATCGCGGACGCCGGACGCCCCGTCCACGCCGTCTCCCTGGCCAACCAGGGCGAGACCGTGCTGGCGTGGGACCCGCAGTCCGGCAAGGCCCTGACCCAGGCCCTCGTCTGGCAGGACCGGCGCGCCGAAGGGTTGTGCCGGGACCTCGACGCCCACAAGGACGCAATCGCCGCCCGCACCGGCCTGGTGCTCGACTCCTACTTCTCGGCCCCGAAGATGGCGTGGCTGCGCCGCAACGTCGAGACCGCGGGCGTGGTCACCACCTCGGACACCTGGCTGCTGCATCAGCTCACCGGTGCGTTCGTCACCGACGTCACCACGGCCAGCCGATCCCTCGCGGTCGACCTCGACGACCGTCGGTGGAGCGGAGAACTGCTGTCCCTGTTCGGACTCGAGGGTGAGCGTCTGCCCGACATCGTCGCCAACGACGAGATCGTCGGGACCACCTCCGCGTTCGGCGGCGACATCCCGGTCGGCGGCATCATCGTCGACCAGCAGGCCGCCCTGCTCGCCGAGGGATGCCTGGACGCCGGAATGGCCAAGTGCACCTTCGGCACCGGCGCCTTCCTGCTCGCCAACACCGGTGCGACGGGAGTCCGGTCGACGTCCGGACTGACCTCGTCGGTGGCGTGGCAGACCGGAGGTGAGGCCTCCTACTGCATCGACGGGCAGGTCTACACCGCGGCCTCCGCCGTCCGCTGGCTGTGCTCACTGGGCATCATCTCCGCCGCCACCGAACTCGATACGGTCGCCGCCCCCGACAGCAACGGCGTGCTGTGTGTGCCCGCCCTCGCCGGGCTCGCCGCCCCCTGGTGGCGGTCGGACGCCACCGCCACCATCACGGGCATGTCGCTGTCGACCGGGCGCGGCCACCTGGTGCGGGCCGTGCTGCAGGGCATCGCCGCCCAGGTCGGCGAAGTGATGTCCGCGATCGAGGCGGACATCGGCACTCCTCTGGCCCGCCTACGGGTCGACGGCGGCCTGACCCAGTCGAAAGTACTGATGCAGGCCACCGCCGACATCCTCCAGATCCCCGTCGACGTCTACCCGTCCGCACACGCGACCGCGCTCGGCGCCGCTGCACTGGCCGAGCTGTCCCTGAACCCGGGCCGCGGCCTCCGCGACGTCGTCCCGGCCTGGGAGCCGGCCTCGACGTACGAACCGCAATGGAGCGCCGACCGGACCGACGAATTCCGCACGGCCTGGCGCGATCTCGCTGCCACCACCTACAACACCCAGGAGTCATTGTGAACACCCCGCCAGTCCACGACGTAGTCGTCATCGGGGCGGGCATCGTCGGATCGGCGATCGCACGCGAACTCGCCGGTTACGAGTTGTCGGTCGCCCTCCTCGACGCCCGCTCGGATGTCGGCGACGGCACCAGCAAGGCCAACACCGCCATCCTGCACACCGGCTTCGACGCCAAGCCCGGCACCCTCGAATCGAAGATGGTCAGCCGCGGCTACGAACTGCTCTCCGAGTACTCAGGCCTGACCGGCATTCCGGTCGAGCACACCGGCGCCCTGCTGGTGGCGTGGGATCAGGAACAGCTCGACGCCCTGCCGTCGCTGAAGAAGAAGGCCGAGGCCAACGGCTACGAGAAGTGCCGGATCATCGACGCCGACACGGTCTACGCCCAGCTTCCCCACCTCGGCGAGGGAGCGCTCGGCGCCCTGACCGTCCCCGACGAGTCCATCATCTGCACCTGGACCACCAACCTCGCCCTCGCCACCGACGCCGTCAACCGCGGCGCCGCATTGCTCACCAGCCACGCCGTCGGCGCGATCGAGGTCGGCGACGAGCTGACCACCCTGCACACCGGAGGCGGTCTGGTGCAGGCGAAATGGGTCGTCAACGCCGCCGGACTCGGAGCCGACGTCCTCGACGAGCAGTTCGGCTACAAGCGGTTCACCGTCACTCCCCGCCGCGGCGAGCTGCTCGTCTACGACAAGCTGGCCCGCCCGCTCGTCGACAGGATCGTCCTGCCGGTCCCCACCGCCCGCGGCAAGGGTGTTCTGGTCTCCCCCACCATCTACGGCAACGTGATGCTCGGCCCGACCGCCGAGGACCTCGACGACAAGACCGCCACCGGAACCTCACAGGCCGGCTTCGACTTCCTCCTCGACAAGGGCCGGAAGCTGATGCCTCAGCTCCTCGAAGAAGAAGTCACCGCAACGTATTCCGGGCTGCGCGCCGCCACCGACCACGGCGACTACCTCATCGAGGCCGATCCCGACCAGCGCTACCTCCTCGTCGGCGGCATCCGCTCCACCGGGCTGACCTCCGGCATGGCCGTCGGCGAATACGTCCGCGACCGGCTCGAGGAGGCCGGGCTGAAACTTGTCGCCAAGGCCGAACTGCCCGCCCCGCCGCGGATGCCCAACCTCGGCGAAGCGTTCACCCGCCCCTACCAGGACGCGGAGAAGATCGCCGCCGATCCCGCCTACGGAAAGGTGGTGTGCTTCTGCGAGCGTGTCACCCGGGGCGAGATCCGCGACGCCTTCGACTCGGTCATCCCCCCGTCGGGGCTGGAGGGACTGCGCCGCCGCACCCGCGTGATGAACGGCCGGTGCCAAGGCTTCTTCTGCGGCGCGGAGGTGCAGAGCCTGCTCGACGAGCGCGGACACACGCCCTGCGGGCGTAAACCAGACAGCGCCCCTCAGCCGGGCACGATGAAGCAGGAGATCGGACGATGACCACCGCCCTCACCCCCGACGTCGCCATCATCGGCGCCGGACCCGCCGGCCTGACCGCGGCCGCGGAACTGGCCGAAGACCGGTCCCTCGATGTCCTCGTCCTGGACCGCGAATCGGTCGCCGGAGGCATCCCCCGGCACTGTGATCACCTCGGCTACGGCATCCGGGACATGAAGACCTGCATCACCGGCCCCGCGTACGCCCGCAAACTCGTGGACAAGGCCACCGCCGCCGGTGCGCAGATCCGCACCGACGCCACCGTCACCGGGTGGGCCGGCGACCGGTCTCTCGAGGTGACCTCCCCGCAGGGACGGCTGCGGGTCGACGCCCGCGCGATCGTCCTGGCCACCGGAGCCCGCGAACGGCCCCGCCCGGCCCGGTTGATCCCCGGCGACCGCCCGTCCGGGGTGTACACCACTGGGCAACTGCAGAACCTGGTCCACCTCCACCACCGCAAGGTCGGCAAGCGTGCGGTGGTGGTCGGCGGCGAATTGGTCAGCTGGTCGGCGGTACTCACGCTCAAACACGCCGGCTGCAGCACCGCGCTGATGACCACCACCTATCCCTCGCCCGAGTCCTACGCACTGTTCAACCTCGCCGGCAAGTCCCCCGTCCTGGGCGTCGACGTCGCCACCCGCACCCGGGTCACGAACATCATCGGCAAACCCGCCTTGCGGGCGGTCGAAATCGAGAACATCGACACCGGGGAACGGCGGACCGTCGACTGCGACACCTTGGTGCTGACCGGCGACTGGATCCCCGATCACGAACTCGCCCGCACCACCGGCCTGGAGATGGATTCGAAAACCAAAGGCCCCCTGGTCGATACCGCGCTGCGCACCAGCCGCGACGGCGTCTTCGCCGTCGGCAACCTCCTCCACCCGGTCGACACCGCCGACATCGCCGCCCTCGACGGCCGACACGTCGCCGCATCCGTCCGGAGCTATCTCGGCGGCCGACCGCCTCTGCACGACGGAGTGCGCATCCTGGCGGACGCACCGCTGCGATGGATCGCCCCCGGCCTGCTCCGCCCCGGCGACACCGCCCCCGCCCGCAACCGGCTGCTGCTGTGGACGGACACCCTGGTGCGGATCCCGAAGATCGTGGTGCGCCAGGACGGCAAGATCATCGCCCGCAGGACGCTCCCGTGGCCCGCCTCTCCCGGACGCGTGTTCCGGGTGCCGTCCAGCGTGCTCGACAAGGCCGACAGCCGGGGCGGACCCGTCACCGTCTCGCTCGGCTGATTCCCCTCGACCCACCATCAGAAGGAACACCATGCGCAAGATCTTCCTGGCCTGCCCGTACAGCCACACCGACCCGTCGGTCACCCACGACCGGTTCATCGAGTCGAACAAGGTGGCCGCGACCATCATCGAATCCGGTCACACCGTCTTCAGCCAGGTCTCGATGTCCCATCCGATCAACCTCACCTTCGACGGCAAGGACAAGGCCGAGATCGGCGCCCTCTGGGCCCCCGTCGACGAAGTGTTCATGAACACGCTCGACGAGCTGATCATCCTCGACCTGCCGGGCTGGGACCAGAGCTCGGGCATCAAGCGGGAGATCATGTACTTCGAAACGCGCGGCCGCCGAGTCAGCCTGTGGTCGAACGTGTCCCACGAATTCGACCGCGACGCCGTCGCTACGGCCTCACACTGACCCCTGACCCACGGCGACGGGCAGCATTCCCCGCCGCTGGGGACTAGCGGTCCGAGGCTCGCCGGGAAGTGGACGGCATCTTTGCAAGGACGCGCGGTCGAGTGCGATTACGCACACCGCCGGCCCCGGGAGGGTTGTCCCGGGGCCGGCGGTGCGCTTACATTTCTCGATCGATGCCTTATTAGTGGGTGAGCTCGGCCGCTGCCTCGGTGAGGCTCATACCCTTGGTCTCCGGTGCGAGCCATTGCGACAACGCGGCACCCGCGACGGCCACGGCGGCGGCGATCAGCATGGTCCAGCTGGCGCCGAGGCTGCTCATCGATACCGGCATCAGGAAAGTGCCGATTCCTGCGCCCACTCTGCTGACGGACGTCGCGAAACCCGTTCCAATGGCGCGGATCTCGGTCGGGAGAACCTCCGGTGGATAGACGCCGGTCAGCGCGTTGTACATGGCGTTGAAGAACGAGAACACCAGGAACAGGGTGAGCACGACGGCGGCCGGGGCGCCCGCCCACAGGCCGATGACGGCAAGGACGGCGGCGCACAGCCACTGCGGCGGAACGGTCAGGACGCGCCGGCCGACCCTGTCGATCAGGAAGAACGTGAGCACGACTCCGGCAAGGGCGACCGCGGAAAGTCCGACCCCACCGGCGAGGCCGCCACCGAGCCCGTACTGATGCAGCACGCTGTCGGCGAACGTGGCGATCGCGAAATACGGGGTGACGGCGCAGAACCAGAACCCGGAAATGAACAGGGTGGACCTCCAGTGCTGCTTGTTGAAGAGCATCCCGAAGGTGCCCTTGGCCACGTCTTCGTGCTCGACGTCGGCGAGCACATCACTCGCCAGGTACTTGTGGGCGAGGGCGCGGGCCTCGTCCTTGCGACCCTTGCTCCACAGCCACCGCGGGGATTCCGGCAGCCCGAGCCGGCCGAGGAACAGGACCACCGCGATGACCGTGCTGGTAGCCAGGATCAAATGCCAACTCAGGCTGGTGTACTCACTGAGCAGATAGCCGATCAGGAACGCCGTCATGAAGCCGCCGTACCAGGCGATCTGCATTGCGCCAAGCAGTCGCCCACGTAGATGAGTAGGCGAGAACTCGCTCATCAGCGGCCAGCCGACCGAGTACTCGATGCCGATCGCGATGCCCATCAACACCCGCACCACCAGCAGCCATATCGGGGAGTCGATGAACAACTGCATACCCGAGGCGACGGTGAACAGGGCGATGTCGAAGGTGAACAGCGGTTTGCGGCCCCATTTGTCGGCCGCCCAGCCGCCGACCGGCGAGCCGAGCAGCACACCGATCAGGGCGGCCGCGGCGATCATCCCCTCCCACAGCGCCGAGATCTGCAGGTCGTCGGCCATCGTGGCCGAAACCGGACCGATGATGCCGAGGATGTAGCCGTCCAGGAACATGCCGCCGATCAGGACGGTGACCATCCTGATCATGAAGCGACGTCTACTCGCGTCCGAGCCCTGATCTCGACCGGCGGTTGTGTTCTTCACGGTTAACATTGGTCTTCCTGTCGGTCGGGATGGTGGTACCGGATTTGCCGTCTTCGCAGCGCTACTAGTGGCCGCTCGCGCATGGCGTTCATAACGGTGGCGTCGTTGAGGGTGAGCATGACGACGATCTGCGGCTTCACTCGAGTTCCGCTTTGCCGAATTCGAGAATCTTCCTCGCCAAGTTGTCCTACAACTTCGAATGCAATCGACTATAAGTGACCTGAATCACCCATGTCAACAGGCGATATTTGTCTATGAAGTTGTGCTACCTCTGCGTACGATGTGAGACATGAAGGCAGAGGCCGATGCGCGTGCTCGAAGACCAGCGACCGCGGACACCCCACCGCGCCTGAGCGCCACCGCACGGGCCGTCCAATCACTCCGGCTCCGGTTGTCACAGGAATCCTGGTCGGCCGGCGACCGCCTGCCCTCCGAACCCACACTCGCCAAAGAGCTGGGCGTCAGCAGAGTCAGCATCCGCGCAGCACTCGCACAACTCGAAAGCGAAGGCCTCGTCGACCGGCGCCACGGATCCGGCACCTACGTCAACTCCGTCCGACCCCTCGTACGCAGCCTGCACCTCAACGTGGGCTCGGACGAACTCATCAAGTCCCGCGGACACATCCCCGGCATCTCGGAAATGTCCTGGAAGCAGGAAGCCGCCACCGAAGAGATCGCCGAACGCCTCGCCATCGACACCAAGACACCGGTCGTCCACCTCTACCGAGTACGCACCGCCGACGACACACCCGTCACCATCTCGCACGACTACTTCGCCGCGGCTCTATTGCCCGACGAGCAACCACTGAGCCTGGGCCCCTCGCTCTACACATTCCTCTCGGCAGTCTGCGGCGTCGACGTCAAATTCGGCGTCGCGAACCTCGAACCCGCACTCGTCGACGACGAACACGCGGCGGTCTTCGGCGTCGACGCCGGCGAACTATGCCTGGTGATCAAACAAATCGACTACGACCTCGACGAACGCCCCGTCTCCTACTCCGTCGAGTACCACCTCGCCAGCGCCTTCGACTTCCAACTCGTCCGACAAGGACCAGCCACCCTCACCCGCCCAGCCACCCGATAAACCCACACAACCGAATCCGACAGCCACCGCCACGGCGCCGGACCCGTCACTGGTCGTGCCTGTACTGCTCATCGCGTTCGAGATCTCCTTCATCAGGAGCGACGCTCGGAGGGAAGCTTTTTCGCCTCCTCTTACGGCGTACAACGAAAGGTACGCGTGGCGTGCCTGCGACCCCGGCGACAACTCCCAATAGGGCCCACAGCGAGGCGGCCTCGTCTGCGACGGACGGCCGCGACATGGCCGGCAAGCCGCAGAGCGTGAACCGTACCGGCCGATGCCACGCATCGAGGACCGCGAGAGTGAGGCAGCACCTAATGACGGTCTCGATTTTCCATGCGTCGTAGACGGCCCGCCAAGTGTCGATAGTGACGTCGGGATCGGCTGTGGACGTGCGTCCGTAGCGGCTCTGGTCGCGAGCGGCATCGCCCTTCCCTCACCGGCTCGGACTGCGAACTACGTTGGGGATGGCCGATCGCCGGCTAGCGGGTGAGCTCGGCCGCTGCCTCGGTGAGGCTCATACCCTCGTCTCCGGTGCCAGCCCTCGGCGAGCCGAGCAGCACACCGATCAGGGCCGCCGCGGCGATCATCCCCTCCCACAGCGCCGAGATCTGCAGGTCGTCGGCCATCGTGGCCGAGACCGGACCGATGATGCCGAGAACGTAGCCGTCCAGGAACATGCCGCCGATCAGGACGGTAACCATTCTGATCGTGAAGCGACGCTTACTCGCCGCTGACGGGCCGACCCGTTCCGCGGTGGTGACTGTTTTCATGGCTGGGTTTCCGTCGGTCGGAGCGAGCGATAGACGTGAGGTCGCCTAGTGCGCGGGCGGGGTTCCGGGGCCGCCGGCCCAGACCATGAGTACGGGCTCGGATCCGCGATTGTGGATCCGATGTGGCACGTTCGGTGGAACGGCCAGCGCGTCGCCGGCGGCTAGCAGGTATTCGCTGTCACCGTCGTCGAGGATCCCTACACCCGAAACGCAGTAGAAGATTTCCCACGCGCCGTCATGACCGGGGTCCACGTCACCGGTGTCGCCGGGATTGACCAGCGAACTGCCGAACCAGAGGTCGTCGTTTCGGAAGTATTCCCGGCAGAGCTCGGGGCCTTCGTAGAAGACGTTCGCGTCGTCCGGTCGGACGATGTACGGGGTGGTGGAGGTGGTCATGGTGTGACTCCTTGGGGTGGAGTTGATTGCGGGAGAATGTCTTTCGTCAGTTGCCGAGTTGAGCCAGGGCGGCCGCGAGCTTCGAGGTGTGTTCCGGCGAGAGTTCGAGGAAGGGCTCTCGGGGGGAACCGACTGGTTCGCCGCGCAGCCGCAGGCCGGCCTTGACGGCTTGGGAGAACGGCATTTCGAGCATCGCGTCGATGACGGGGTAGACCCGCTGCCACTGTGTTCGGGCACCGTCGATGTCACCGGCAGTGATGGCCCGGTACACGCCGACGATCTCGTCCGGCACCACGTTCGCCGCACCGGCCATCACGCCGACGGCACCCTCGAGGAACGCGCTGAAGATGAAGCTGTCCCAGCCCATGATCAGGCCGATGTCGTCGCGGTGGTGGTGGATCAGCCGCAGTGCCTGCTCCCAGTCCCGGCTAGAGTCCTTGACGTACTTGATGTTCTCGATCTCGCGGCCGAATTTCGCGAGGGTGTCGGCGTCGAGGTTCACCCCGGTCACGCCCGGGTTGTTGTACAGCATGACCGGAATCTCGACCGAGGCGGCGACATCGGTGATGTACCGGGAGATCTCAGCGGAAGTCAGGGCCTCGTAGAACGGGGTGATCAGCATGATCACATCCGCACCGGCGCGCTCGGCGGCGCGGGACAGGTTGATCGCTTTCGATGTCGTCAGTGCTCCGGTGTTCGCCACTACCGGAACCCGTCCGGCGGTGCGCTCTATGACGGTATCGAACACGCGGAGGCGTTCGTCGCTGCTCAGTGCGGCGACCTCACCGGTCCCGCCGCCGGCGACGAGTGCATTCACGCCGGCGTCGATGGAGCGGTCGACGACCTTGTTCAGCAGGGGGACGTCGATCTTGTCGCTGTCGTCGAAGGGTGTCGTGAGGGCGGTCAGGATGCCGCCGAGTTGCTTGGTCATGTGTGGGTTTCCTTGTGATGTGGGGGTGTACGACTGAGGATCGCTCTAGACGGCCTTGATCGGCCGCGTGGACGCCAGGTGCGCGGCGGACTGCAGCCTCGTCGACAGCAGACTGGCCGCTTCCTGCGCGGCGGTGAACCCGGAGGAGATCGCGGTCTCGGTGTACAGGGTGCCGAGGTAGTCACCGGCGAGGAAGATCCGCTCCGACGGACGGGTGAGCGTGGGCTGCAGGTGCCTGCGACCGGGGAAGCAGTAGGGCGAACCGAACGGGAACTTCTCCACGCGAGCCTCGGTCACGATCGACTCGAAGCCCGGGAAGATGGAGTTCAGGTCGTCGATGTACGTCTTGGCGATCGTGTCTTCGTCGACGTCGAACAGTTTCCGCCCCAGACTGGCGGGCGAGAACGTCATCATGCTGCCGCCGGGCTGACGAACGGTCTCCCTGCCTCGCACGAGGTTTCCCTGGTTGAGCGCGACGCTGAACGACTTGTTGGCCGCGGCGATGCCGTAGGTGTTGTCATAGGGCATCGGGGTCGTTTCGTTGGTCAGGAACGCACCGGCGACGTGCGGCCCGTACAGGATCTTCGACAGGGCCTCCCGCAGATCGTCGGGCAGGTTCACGCCCAGCCGATGACTGATCGACGCCGGTGTGGCCAGCACGGCGGTGCGTGCCTTGACCTCGTGATCGACCCCGTCCTTGGTGTAGCGGACCACGACGTGGTCCTTGTTCTGCACCACTTCGTGGACGTCTGCTCCGAGATCGATGCGATCACGCATGGTCTGGGCGATGCCCTCGGTCAGCGTCGACGCCCCGCCGAGGATGCACCGGCCCAATCCCTGACCGATGTTCCAGATCAGGCTGAAGTACCCGATGCCGGCACCGGCCGAGAGCTGGTCCGGATCGGCCGCCGACCGCGTCACCGGCGGCAGGAAGAAGCTCTGCTCGTCTTCGGAGAGAGTGCCGATGTAGTCGGCGAAGGTGCGGTCGTTCTCGAAATCGTAGATCCGCTGCTGACGGACTTCGCCGGTCTCACCGGGCCGGGACGCGACCGCGCGGGTGTAGCGCAGAACGTCCTTGCCGACCTTGGCGCCGGTCTTGAGGATCGCCAGTCGCGACGACATCGACATCGGGAACCGGAAGGGGTACGTCTGGATCGGCCCGGTGGTGATGAACTTGCCGTTCATCGCCATGCCCTGGAGCGAACCGGGGATCCGCATGGACCGGGTTCCGGTTTCGGCGAGCAGCTCCATCGTCGAGCTGCCTTCGCCGGCGTACATGTGGCCGCCCCAGTTCAGCACGTACGGGCCGCGCTTCTCGGACATGACGCGCCCACCTACTCGCTGGTCCGACTCGAGCACCTGGATGTCCCAGTGGCGGAGCCGCCACGCTGCGGACAGTCCTGCCAGCCCGCCGCCGATGATCACTGCGTCCTTCATGGAAGCTTCCTTTCGTGGAGTGTTTTTCTGCTGGCGCACGGGGCGCGAACGATGGGTCACGGATGTCTACTGGGCGCCGACGGCCGGGCCGAGCAGCGGCTTCAGCGCATCTTGAAGGGTCATGAAACGGGCAAACAGCTGGTCGTAGACCTGGGCGTTCTCCGGCCGCGGATCAAACGAGCGGTCGAACTCGACCGCCGACCGGGCGAGGGGAACGGCGGAGGGCCACAGACCGGCTCCGACACCGGCGATCAGCGCCGCACCGCGGCAGGCGGCACTACCGGCGCCGTTCAGAGTCCGCACCGGCAGCTGGGCGGCGTCGGCCTTGATCTGGCACCAGGCGTCACTCTTCGAACCGCCACTGAGGGAGATGATTTCGGCCACGTCGACGCCGAGCTTTGTCGTGGAGTCGATCATGCGCCGCAGTACCATCGCGACCCCTTCCATGATCCCGCGGGACAGATGCTGCTTCTTGTGAGCGAGGGTCAGTCCGAAGATCACGCCGCGGGCATAGGGGTCGAGGTCGGGCGGACCCGATCCCTGCAGGTGCGGCACCACGACCAGACCCTCACTGCCGGGCTCGACCTGCTCCACCTCCCGGTCGATGAGGTAGTAGGCATTGATCCCGCAGAGCTCCTCGATCTGGGTCTCGCTCGCGCAGAACTCGTCGCGGTACCAGCGCATCACCATCCCGCCGGTGGAGAAGTTGTGCAGCATGTACTGCCCCGGGATCGCCGCGGGGAAGCACGGGACGTGACCGGCCGGGTCCAGGGTCAGTTCTTCGACGATCGTGACGGTCGTCAGCGCCGAGCCGGTGCTCTCGGAGAAGATGCCGGGGACGGCGTTCCCGACTCCCAGAGCACCACAGGCTTGATCGAGTGCCCCGACCGAGACGGCGAGCCCGGCAGGAAGACCGAAATCGGCCGCTCCCGAGATGCCGATTGAGCCCACGATCTCCCCCTGCTCGGCGATCTCGGGCAGCTGGTCGGCAGAGATGCCGAGGTAATCGAGCATCTGCGGCCAGTACTGACGGGTGTTGATGTCCCACAGGATCGTCGAACACAGCAGCGAGTCCTCACTCACCAACCGCCCGGTGAGCCGGTAGACGAGGTAATCCTTGAGGAGCGCGAACTTGGCTGTACGCGCGAACAACTCGGGCTCGTTCCGCTGGAGCCATAGAATCTTGGCGGCGGGCCAGATGGCGTCCATTGCGACCTGACCGGTCGTCGCGTGAATGGCGGGGCACCCGAAGTGGCGCTCGATTTCTTCCGCTTCCGCGGTGGCCCGATTGTCCATCCAGACGATGGCCCGGCCGATCGGTTCGTTGTTCTCGTCGAGGCACAGCATCGTCTCGCCCTGTGCGGACAAGCCCAGCGCGGTGAGGTCACCGGCCGACACGGACAGGTCGGAGAGGGCGCCGCGAACAGCTGCGGAGAAGGTGCTGGTGTAGGTGTGGGCTTCCAGCTCGACCCAGCCGGCGCGTGGGGTGAGCAAGGAATACTCCTCGGAGTGACTCCCGACCTCGACTCCCTCGGAGTCGAAGACGGCCGCCTTGACCGCCGTCGTCCCGACGTCCACGCCCAACAGGTAAGTACTCATCGGTCTCGTCCGTTCATTGCCGCGTCGATGTTCACGACGTGCTCGAGGTTGTCGCGGAAGGACCCGCCCGGAACGAAGACACCTTCGAACAAGGCGCCGCCCATCGTGTACCCGAACGGTCCGATCTCATGCATGCGCTGAATCCGATCAACGGAGTTGATACTGCCCGCAATGATCAAATTCTCGCCCCCGAGCTGATACTCCACCACCTTCGCGAGCTGGATCGGGTCCCCGCCGGCATATCGGTAAGCCACGAGGTCGACACCATCGGCGCCGAGCTCACGCAGCCGGGCGGCGTCGCCCAGCACGTCTTCCGGAGACCCGGTCAGTTCGATCGGCGAACCACCGACGGCACCGCAGAACGGGTAGTACTTCATCCCCGCGGCCTGCACCCGCTCCATGACAGCCTGCGAGAACACCCCACCCGTGAAGTATTCGACACCGCAGTCGACGGCGAGCGCAGCGGCCTCGAGCAGATCTTTCTCGTCGAAGTTCACCACCTCCAGTACCGGCGTTTTGCCCGCCTCCTTGAAGTCGCCGACGAGCTTCTCCATCTCGGGCGTGTCCAAGCCCACGTCCTTGAAGCCCCAGTACTGGACGGGCAGATCCGCAGCATCACGGAAGCAATCGCGGGCGTTCGTAACGGTGACGTCATTGTGGGTGAGCATGACGACGATCTGTGGCTTCACTTGAGTTCGCTCTCCAAAGTTCGGGTTCGGGTGGTGGACCGACAAGACAGCGACGGTGTCGCGGCCACGAAAGAGGCATCCGCGGGACTTTCAACACGCGGTTGCCTCGGAGATTCCGCCTACTTGAATCAAGTGATATCACTATCACCAAGTTGTCCTACAACTAAAACTGTAGGTGAGCTGCATCACTCGTGTCAACAGGGAATCCCCACCCTTTGAGTTGTCTAATCTATATGTACGATGTGAGACATGACGGCACCGACCGATGTGCGCGCTCGAAGACCAGCGACCGCGCACACCCCGCCGCGTCTGAGCGCCACCGCACGGGCCGTGCAATCACTCCGGCTCCGGCTGTCACAGGAATCCTGGTCGGGCCGGCGACCGTCTGCCGTCCGAACCCACACTCGCCAAAGAGCTCCCCGCCGCCCGATAACCCCCACGACCGAATCCGACGGCCACCGCCACAGCGCCACTGGTCGCGATCCACCCAGCGCGCGAAGTGCCCCCCGTGCATTACCCAGACCTCGGCACTCGAGGCCGCCACCGTTACCCGAAAGGACCATTCGTGAGCGTGAGCACTACTCCCCCTGCCCGTCCCGGACCCTTCGTCCGAAGGCGTCTCCCCTGCGGACACCGCACCGGCCAATGGGCCCAGATACTCACCGAAACCACCACCCACAACCAGCCGCACTACCTCGTCATATACCACGACAGCGACACCGAACTACTTCCGGCTGAAGCCCCTGAACACCACTACGAGTTCGGGCCGGCACCTGCCCATTGGAACTCTCGAATCGGCACCCCTGGAGCGGGATAGCCGTTCCGGTTTTCGTCACGAAGACGTAAGGCAAACACCGCCGCCACGTCCGGCCCGCGTTCCGAAGTCATGTCGGTCTAGAATGCCTGCTCCCGAGCGGTCGGCCGTGGAATCTGACACGAACAATGTTGGCCGCCAGTGTATCTGCACTCAGATTGTCGAGCTGCACATCCCTCACGAGATCGCGTCGAGACCTCGACGCGGTGCGCCTCCTCCCGGAAGACGTTGCGGGGCAACGGCCGCACACCCGACCGGACGCATTGTGAAAGAATTCTTCACGATCAAGTGGGAATTTATGCGCTTTACTGCGACTGTGATCTGCGCGACCATTCTTGTGTCGCCTTCCGAACCCGCTCGACGGTCACCGCGATACATCAGCTCATCGAAACCCTCAGGAGGAACCCCATGTCCGACGCATCCGTCAACCGGTTCGCCAGCAAGCAGATCGCCTTCCACGAGATCCCCGTCATCGATGTCGCGGCCCTCGTCGACGGAAGCGACATCGCGGGCGTCGCGCGCCAGATCGGAGATGCCTGCGAACAGGTCGGGTTCTTCTACGTGAAGAACCACGGCGTTCCCTCCGAGCTCGTCAAGCGCATGTACGCGGCCACCGAGGAGCTGTTCAACCTTCCCGATGAGGCCAAGGCAAACATTCGCGTCGAGAAGTCCGGTCCGACCGCTCGCGGATACATCTCCCCGTCCGCCGAGAACGCGGACCCGAACAAGACCACCGACCTCAAAGAGGCCTTCGACTACGGCGCCAAACAGGAGACGGTGTCCCCGTTCTTCGGGCCGAACCTGATGCCCGAAGAACTCCCCGAATTCGAACCGACCTGCGACGAGTACTACGCCGCGATGCGCACGCTGGCCGGCAAGCTGGTCAGCGCCTTCGCAATCAGCCTGGGGCTCGAGCCCGAGTACTTCGAGCGCATGCAGACCAACCCGATCACCATCCAGCGTTTGTTGCACTACCCCCCGCAGGACCTCAACTCCGACGGCAACGCGATCGGCATCGGCGCCCACACCGACAAGGGCGTCCTGACGATCCTCTCGCAGGACAGCGTCGGCGGACTGCAGGTGCAGAACAAGGACGGGGAGTGGATCACAGCCCCGCCGATCGACGACGCCTTCGTCATCAACATCGGCGACCTGGTCCAGAAGATGACGAACGGGAAGTACTCGTCGACGGTCCACCGCGTGGTGAACGCAAGCGGCGCCGAGCGCTACTCGGTCGCCTTCTTCATCGACCTCGACTACGACGCCCTGGTCGAGACCGTTCCGACCTGCGTCGACGACGAACATCCCGCCGACCCCGCCCCCTACACCTGCGGCAAGTACAAGAACGACTGGTTCGTGAAGGTGTACCCGCACCTGAAGAACGGCATGGAATTCACCGCCTCCCACTCCTGACATCACTGACCAGACTGTGGGCTTCGATAGTCGTCGAAGCCCACAATCGACTTTCCTACGTCGCGCGAGACACCTGCACCTACTGTTGATCAGATGAAGACGCTACCTAAGGTCGGGCAGTCCGGTGCTTGACCCCAGGATCAAGGTTCTGCAGGCAGTCGATCACCACGGCACTGTCACAGCCGCTGCGAATGCCCTGTCCTACACTCCATCGGCGATCTCCTACCAACTACGCCAGTTGTCGGAGATGCTCGGGGTCGAATTGATCGAGCCCTCGGGCCGCGGTATCAAACTCACGCCGGCTGCACGCACCGTGCTACGGCACGCCGCCATCATGCAGGCTCAGTGGGAAAGAGCACAGAGTGAACTCGCAGAAACGGCCGACGAGCTGTCCGGACCGTTCACACTCTGCGGGTTTTCCACGGCGTCAACACAATTGCTGCCCTACGCCGGCAGGGCTCTACGCGATCGCCATCCCCGCCTACGCGTGCATCTGGTTGAGACCGATCCCGCCGAATGCTTCAGGCTGCTCGAAATGGAGGAGGCGGACCTCGCCTTGGTGATGGTGACCGCGGACTCCCCTCCCCTGGACGATCTCCGTTTTGATCAACAGCTATTGGTGGACGACCCGTTGGATCTGGTCGTACCCGCGAATCATCCACTGGCATCCCGGAACCGAGTCACGCTCGCCGACGCCGCTGACGAGCAATGGGTTGTCGGGACCCCCGGTGGCGCCTACCACCAACTCACCGTGACCGCCTGTGTCGCCGCTGGATTCACCCCCAACATCGCTCACCAGGCCGACGAGTGGGAGACCGGGGCAGCGATAGTTTCTCTGGATATGGGGGTCATGCTCGTGCCACGGCTGTGGCTATTGGGTTCGGAGTGGGCAGTCACCCGGATCCGGTTGTCGGGTGAACCTGTGCCCGCCCGCAAGATCGTTGCCGCTACTCGCAGGGGCGCCGCACGTCATCCGCTCGTCGCGGAGACGCTCGAACTCGTCAAAGCACGATGCCTCACCCTGTACTCGAATTTATCCGAAGGCTCCGGAAGTGCCCCGGAAACCGAAAACGACCAAGGAGACACGACGCATGAGCCCCCTGCCTGAAGTGGCGGTCCAGCGCGAGGAGATTGCGCAGATTGCCCGGACCGCGCTGCAACAGTCCGGCGCATCGACCGCGGTCGCCGATCTGCTCGTAGATGCCGCTCTGTTCGCCGAGGACCGGGGCGTGCGCGGCGTCGGCGTCGCACACCTCCTCGACTACCTGCACGCCATCGACGCCGGTCGCCTGGATGGGAACGCCATTCCGCGGATCGAGCAGCTCGCGCCGGGGTTCATCTCCTGCGATGCTCGGGGCGGGACGTTCCACACAGGATTCGACGCGGCCTTCGACGAACTCGTGGCCGCCGCTCGGTC
The DNA here is from genome assembly GCF_042674125.1 of Rhodococcus sp. NPDC056960. Classification (NCBI taxonomy): domain Bacteria; kingdom Bacillati; phylum Actinomycetota; class Actinomycetes; order Mycobacteriales; family Nocardiaceae; genus Rhodococcus; species Rhodococcus sp. NPDC056960. The sequence goes on from NZ_JBHURF010000013.1 coordinate 212,741, forward strand.
ACTGGGTGTCGCGGTGTTCGTGCAGTCGGGTGCATTCGCCGGCGGGCAGCTCGGGTGGTTCACCGAACGTCTCTCGACGCACGGGCTGGTGGCGCTGGGCGCCATCAACTCCAACGCACTCCTTGCCACTGCACCGGGTACCGGTCGCGTCCTGGGTACCAACCCGATGTCGTACTCGTTTCCTCGGATGGAGCACCAGGTCATGACGGTTGACCAGTCGTCGAGCGCAGCGGCCTACGTGAACGTCCGCGATGCGGCCGCCAGGGGCGAGCAGATTCCTGCCGGGTGGGCAGTCGACGCAGCCGGTGAGCCCACCATCGACTCCAAGGCCGCACTCGAGGGCGCGATGCTGCCATTCGGCGGTTACAAGGGCGCCAACATCGCGTGGATGGTCGAGCTGCTTGCCGGAATGTCCGGAGCCAACTGGTCCCTCGACGCTCCGTCCTTCGACTCGGGATCGGAGCACCCGGGGGTCGGCATGTTCATCCTGGCACTCGACGTGAGCAAGCTTCGACACGATTTCGTCGCGAGGGCCGACGCCCACGTAGACCGGTTGAGCGCCCTTGGCGTTCGCCCTCCCGGGACGTCACGCGTTCTGCCGCTCAGCGAGATTCAGGTACGCACGGATGTGCTGGATCAGCTCTGCGCGCGCTCCGGCCGTTCGGGTGGCCAACCCTGAATGCGCGGCCGCCGGCCCACACCATGACGACCGTGTCCCGGATCCACTGAACCGGCGTCTCCCGGTTCGACAGTCGAGGCACCGAACCACACGGCGTCGTTCCGAGACAACTCCCGGCAGAGCTCCGGGCCCTCAAAGAAGACGTTGGCGGCCTCCTGCCGAACGATGTAAGGCGCTTCAGTCGTTTGTCGTAGTCCTCGTGGTCTGCGACAGGGCGTCTCCCCCCACCCGGCTCAGCCCGGTTCCTCGCCCACCGCGGGCTTGCGGTACGTGCGTATTCACCTACAGCAGCAATTGATGCCATCCGTCTTACGTGGAGAAGGCGCGCGGCGGAGTCGGGGTCGATGATCAACCGGAGCTCGTCGGTCAGCGCCGACAGCGGCCCGCCCCGGGGACCTTCAGCTGGGCGGCACCCTCGCCAGTTCGATTCCCGATCAACCACAGTTCGCCCCAGTCCCATAACGAAACACCCAATCATCCACCGAGCCAGGAGCTACAGCCATGATGCACTGCCTTGCCGCGAGGAGAATCCGATGCCAACGATGAATGCCACGAGCGCCGGGGCGTCGACGACGTCCCACGCCTTCAAACGACGTTTCATGATTCGGCTCGTCGCCGTCCTTCTCGGGGGAATGTTCCTCGACGGCTACATTCTCGGCATCATGGGACCGGTGACCAACACGGTCAGCGACGACCTCGGTCTCTCGTCACTGGCGATCGGACTCGTCGCCGCAGCTCCTCTGTTCGGCATCTTCGTCGGCGCCCCGCTGGCCGGCTGGGCGACCGACAAGTTCGGGCGCAAGCCGATGTTTCTGGCAGACATCGGCCTATTCGTCGTCGCGTCAGGCCTTCAGGTCTTCGTGGGGAGCACCGACCTGTTTCTCACCGCCGCGGCGCAGCTGTTCATCGTGCGATTCCTGATGGGCATCGCAATCGGTGGCGAGTACTCCATCGGCTGGCCCCTGATGTCGGAGTTCTCACCGCCGCGACTGCGCGGGCGTCTGATCGGCCTCACGCTGATAGCTTGGTACGCCGGCTTCATGGTCGCCTATGCCGCCGGCTTCATCCTCACCGAGTACACCGACCTGAGCTGGCGGCTTATCCTCGGTAGCAGCACCGTGCTCGCCGTGGCCATCTTCTTCGCCCGCCTCGGTCTCCCCGAGTCTCCGCGGTGGCTCTGGAACAAAGGGCGCAAGGACGAAGCTCGGGCTGTCGCAACCAGTTACATGATGGAATCCAGCGAACTCGACGACATCCAGCGCGAACAGGTCAAGAAGGGCAGCTTCGCACAGCTGTTCAACAAAGCGAACTGGCGGGCGACACTCTTCACGTCCGGATTCTGGTTCTGCGCAGTCACTCCGTACTTCGCAATCGCCACCTTCGCCGACTCGATCCTCCACAAGTACGGACTCGGCGGCGGGCTCGCCGGCGGAGTGGGATTGTCCGCCCTCGCGCTTCTCGGCGTCATCCTGACCGTACTTCTGATCGACCGGGTCGGCCGCCGAGTCCTCACCGTTCCGCCGCAGTGGCTGTGTACCGTTGCACTCGCCGTGATCGCGATCTGGGTAGGTGCACCACCCATCATCGTGCTGGTTCTCTTTCTCGCCTTCTCGTTCTTCAACGCGATGTACACGACTCTCACCGGCATCTATCCGGTCGAGATCTTCCCCACCGAAATCCGTGGGATCGGAACAGGGTTCGCCACTGCAGCCAGCCGGATCGGTGCCGCACTGGGCACCTTCCTGCTGCCCTGGGCAATCACGAACCTCGGATCATCGGTGTCCATGGCCATTGCCGCGGTCATCGCAGGGCTGGGCGCGGCCCTGTCGCAGTGGCTTGCTCCCGAAACGAAGGGACAAAGCCTCTGCGATACCGCCGGGGAAGTAACGCACTGAGGTAACCGGCCGCGTCGAACCTCGAAGGTGACCGCGCCGCCGCCGCTACGGCCTCGCGCTGATCTCCGGACCGGGTGCTGCGTGGTGGACCACCACGCAGCACCGGCCCGGCCCCGGGGCAAGCTCGGCGCGCGCGTCTCGCTGCGTGCTTCCGGCGATCGCGCCCTCGACGAGTCGTAAGTTCAACCCGCACACCACGTCCAGGTGGTCACGGGCAACCCGATGAAAGGGACAGTTGCGGAGGTCGACACGACCGTCGGCGACGACCTGAGGCAGGTAGCCGCAGCTGCGGAGCGCCTCCAGCAGATCTCCGCCGGTGGCAGCGGCGGCCCGTTTGCCGGCATCGACGGCGGCCTCGTTCACCGCTGCCCGCACGGCGCCACTGGCGTCCTGTTCGACCGAGGAGACAAGTAACCGGGCGAGCAGTTCGTAGTCCCGGGGCGGCACGCTGACGCTCAATTCCGTGGCCGCCCGCGTGTACAACTTCGCCGGACGTCCGGCGCCGGGCCCGCCGCGGCCGGCCGGCCGCTGATAGCTGACCGTCAGCAGTTCGGCATCGGCCAGCTTGTCGAGGTGATAGGCCGCGAGGGTTCGGCCGACGTCGACGGCGGCGGCCGCCTGCTCCCGCGAGACCGGTGCGTCGCTCTCGGAGACGTATTCGTAGAGCCTGCGTCGCAACGGGTCGTCGAGGTTGCTCAGCGCGGCGAGAACCGCCGGCGAGACAGACCGGGGCGTGGACATATCTCGACTGTAACACCAAAAAGTATTGACAAATACGGGGTGATGGGCAGATTCTAAAAAGAGTTCCCATTATTTTTACAAAGGGGTTTCGTGATGACTACTCCCACACCTCACTCGGAGACAACCGCACACTCACCCGGGCAGACTCTGCAACGCGCTCGCAGCGACCCCGCATACAGTGCGTTCCTGTTACTGCGGATCGGATTCAGCGTGCTCCCGATCGTCATGGGCATCGACAAGTTCACCAATGTCCTCACCACCTGGGAGGACTACCTGGCGCCCTGGATCGCCGACCTCAGCCCGCTCAGCGCGCACCAGACCATGCTGGTCGTCGGGGTGATCGAGATCGTCGCCGGCATCGCGGTCGCGGTCAAACCGCGTTATGCCGCCTACATCGTCGCCGCCTGGCTCGCGGGAATCGTGATCAACCTGCTGACCTACCCGGGCTTCTACGACGTCGCATTGCGCGATTTCGGACTGATGCTCGGCGCACTCACGCTCGGCCGGCTGGCCTACGTGTACGACCCGGCCTGGCACAGGCACACCGCGCCGTCCGCGAATCTCGCTGCCGCATAACCGATCACTCACCGCACCTGCCCGACGGCGCCACCGGCACCGCCGGGTGGATGCGTCACATTCTCGACGAGGAGCACCGACGATGTCGTCGAACGCGACACTGCACGTTCTGCATCAGGCGCCGGGCAGAGACCTGTCCGCCGCCGAGGATGCGGCCGCCGCCTTCCTGGAAGCGCTCGGGATCGACCTGGACACCGAGAGCCTGCGAGACACGCCGCGACGCATGGCCCACGGCTACGCCGAGTTGTTCACCCCGCGCGCCTTCGATCTGACCACGTTTCCCAACGACGAGAACTACGACGAACTCGTGCTGGTTCGCAACGTCCCGCTGCGGTCGGTGTGCGAGCACCACCTGCTGCCGTTCGTCGGCACGGTCCACATCGGGTATCTGCCCGGCGAACGCATCATCGGGCTGTCCAAACTCGCCCGCGTCGCCGAGCACTTCGCCTGCCGACCGCAGGTTCAGGAACGGCTCACCAAACAGATCGCCGACTGGCTCGACGAACAACTGCACCCCCGCGGCGTCGGGGTCGTCATCAACGCAGAACACAGTTGCATGACCCTGCGCGGAGTGTGTTCGACCGGATCTGCCACCGTGACGTCCACACTGCTCGGCGTCCTGCGCGAGGATCCTCGCTCGCGCCAGGAATTCTTCGCCCTCGCCGGCATCAATACCTGACCGACCCGGGCGCACCCGCGGTCGGCACTCGGATCGAGATAGTCTGGATGCCTCCCCGGTGATTGGAGCGGCCGATGACTTCACCCGACGGCGCCGGGAGCATGCGCGCCGAAGGCGACAGCTGGGACATCAAGACCGGCGTCGGCTCGACGGCGCTGATGGTCGCGGCGGCCCGCGGACTGGCGGCACGCCGACCGAACCCCATCGTCGTCGATCAGTTCGCCGAGGTGTTCTGCCGTGCCGCCGGCGACGAATGGGCCGCACTGTTCGATGCCGATGAGGAACAGACGCGGGATCACCCCCTGCGGTCACCCGATTTCGGCGAATCGTTTCAAGTATTTCAGGCGGCCCGGACGAAGTACTTCGACGACTATTTCGATGCCGCGATCGACGCCGGCGTGCGACAGGTGGTGATCCTGGCGGCGGGCCTCGACTCGCGGGCGTACCGGTTGCCGTGGCGAGGCGGCACCGTCGTGTACGAACTCGATCGGCCCCAGGTACTCGATTTCAAGCGCCGCGCTCTGGCCGACCACGGTGCCCGGCCGATCGCCGAACGCCGCGAGGTAGCGACAGATCTGCGTGAGGAGTGGCCGCAAGCGCTACGCGAGAGTGGCTTCGACCCCGCCGTCCCGTCCGCCTGGCTGGCCGAAGGGCTCCTGCTCTACCTGCCTCCGGCGGCACAGGACCAGTTGTTCGCCGCCGTCGACACCCTTTCGGCACCAGGCAGTTTCGCCGGTATCGAACAGATGGAGATGCTCGACACCGACTCGTACACCGCCATGACCGCACCGGACGACGGAGACAACGACGCGGGCGCACAGTGGGCGGGCCTGATCTACAACGAGCCGCGCAGCGAGGCGACGCACTGGTTCGGCGAACACGGCTGGAGCGCCCACCGCACCGTGCTGACCGACTACCTCACGGTCATCGGTACCGACGTCTCCACCGAACCCGGAACCGTGGGCGCCTCGATGCTGCCCTCGATCACCCTGATTACCGCCACCCGCCCGACGTAGGGCACGCGCACTCGCTCTGACCTTGAACAAGACTGCAGCACTGTGGTTTTCACAATCAGTGAATGCTGCCAGGAGATTGACAGGGTCATGTCAGCCGACCACCAGGATCCGGGCCTGCACTGGGTTGTGCGCTTCCCCAGCCGGGGTTGCCCTCGCCCACCACATCGGCGGGTTTCAGTGAAAGGATCGATGATGATCACACACTCCACCAGCACGGGAACACGGCGACGTCTCTCACGGATCGCAGTGATCGGGGTGCTCGCGGCGGTTCCGATGGCCGCGGTCACGGCACCGGCATTCGCCGCCACCCCCACTGCGCAGGTACAGGTAGACCGAGGCTGGCACGACGGACAGGACCACCACGACGACAACTACCGCGGCAACCAAGACCAGAGCTGGCCGGACGACCAGAATCAAGGGCAAGACGACCAGAACCCGAATTGGCAGGACATCGTCCCCTGGCCCCCGCAGACCGGCAATCAGACCCCCGCGCCGACCACCAACCCCTTCGCCGGACTGCTCGGGTCCAACCCCTTCGCGGGGTTGTTCGGGTCCAGTTAGGTTCGATCGTGGCGGGGAGAATGACTCTCCCTGCCACTTTCAGGATATCGCTCGACGGGGGGCTTGCGGCAAGGCCCCTACCCACGACCAGAATGGTCGGGCCGCGGCCAAAATACCTGCGGAAATGGGGACTGCTCCGGTCGATTCCGCGATTCGGAGCCGCAGGCCGGAAGGTGGTTCTTCGGATTGGGGTTTCACATGTTCGACGTGATCATCAGCGGTGGCGGGCCGACGGGGATGATGCTGGCCGCCGAGTTGCGGTTGCACGGTGTGGACGTACTCGTGCTGGAGAAGGACGCGGAGCCGAGTCGGCTGGTCCGCTCGCTCGGCCTGCACCCGCGCAGCATCGAGATCATGGACCAGCGCGGGTTGCTGGACCGGTTCCTCGCACACGGGAAGCAGTATCCCGGCGGCGCCGGCCGCTTCGCCGGGATCGACAAGCCGCCGCCGGCGAACCTGGACACCGCGCACGGCTACATCCTCGGAATCCCCCAGCCGGTCACCGACCGCCTGCTGGCCGAGCGCGCCGGCGAACTCGGCGCGCAGATCCGCCGGGGTTGCGACGTGACGGTTGTCGAGCAGGACGAGGACGGGGTGAGCGTCGAGCTCGCCGACGGCACCCGGCTGCGCTCGCGCTGGATGGTCGGCTGCGACGGGGGACGCAGCCTGGTGCGCAGACTGCTCGACATCGGGTTCCCCGGCGAGCCGGCCACGACCGAGTGGATCCTCGGCGAGATGGAGGTGACCACGCCGCCGGACGAGCTGACCGCCGTGGCGGAGGAGGTTCGCAAGATCCACAAGGGGTTCGGCATCGGCCCCGCGGGCGACGGCCTGCACCGCGCCGTGGTGCCCGCCGCGACCGTGGCCGAGGATCGCTCGGTCCCGCCGACCCTGGAGGAGTTCCGGACCCAGCTGCGGGCATACGCGGGCACCGACTTCGGTGCCCACTCACCGCGATCGCTGTCCCGTTTCAGCGACGCCACCCGGCTCGCCGAACGATATCGGGTGGGCCGGGTCCTCCTCGCCGGCGACGCCGCGCACGTACACCCGCCGCTGGGAGGGCAGGGTCTGAACCTCGGGATCCAGGACGCCTTCAACCTCGGCTGGAAGCTCGCCGCCGAGGTCGACGGGTGGGCACCGGACGGTCTGCTGGACAGCTATTTCATCGAGCGTCACCCGGTCGCCGAAGACGTGCTGACCCTCACCCGCGCCCAGAGTGTGCTGCTCTCCCCCGAGCCCGGCCCGCAGGCCGTGCGCCGGTTGCTGACCGAGCTGATGGACTTCGACGACGTCCGCCGTTTCCTGGCCGAGAGGGTCACCGCGATCGGGGTCCGCTACGACTTCGGCGACGGACCCGAGCTGCTCGGCAGACGACTGCGCGACATCCCCCTGTCACGGGGCCGTCTCTACGAGCTCACTCGTGACGGCCGCGGGCTCCTGCTGGACCAGACCGGCGCACTGTCCGTGGCAGGGTGGACGGATCGGATCGACCTTGTCGCGGATGTCAGCGGTGAACTGGACGTGCCCGCGGTCCTGCTCCGACCGGACGGCCACGTCGCGTGGATCGGCGAAGACCAGAACGACCTGCTCCGCCACCTGCCGACCTGGTTCGGGGCCGCCGCCGACGTACACGATCGCCGCGCCTGACGGGGTCCGCGAAAGTACTTCGGCGGCGATGTCGAGAACCCGTGTCCGGCTCCGTCCCCGAGGTGAATGCGACCACAATGGGTCGCACCAGCACCGAGGAGAACACGATGGCCAAGTACTTGCTGCTCAAGCACTACCGAGGCGCCCCGGCGGCGGTCAACGACGTGCCGATGGACCAGTGGACGCCGGAGGAGATCTCGGCGCACGTGCAGTACATGCAGGACTTCGCCACCCGGCTCGAGGGCACCGGCGAGTTCGTCGACGGGCAGGCGCTGTCCCCGGAGGGGACGTTCGTGCGGTCCGACGGCGAGGGACGCCCGCCGGTCACCGACGGCCCGTTCGCGGAGACCAAGGACCTGATCGCCGGCTGGATGGTGATCGACGTCGACAGCTACGAGCGGGCGCTCGAACTGGCCGGCGACCTCTCGGCCGCGCCGGGGGCGGGCGGCAAACCCATCCACGAGTGGCTCGAGCTGCGCCCGTTCCTGACCGAGCCCCCGACCATCACCGAGTGACTTCGCACGTGAGCGTGGCCTCAGTGCAGGGCCGCGCTCACGCAGCGGTCCCTCACACTGCGCGGACGCCGTCCACCTGCTCGTAGTGTTCGACCGTCGGTAACGGGTCGTAGAAGTGGTGCAGCAACCGGCGCCACTCCTGATACTCGCCCGATCCGCGGAAGCCCACCGTGTGGTCTTCCAGGGTGTCCCACTCGACGAGCAACAGGAAGCGTTCAGGTCGTTCTTGACACCGCGACAGGCGCAGGCTCCGGAAACCGGGCATGCCGGAGATGATGCGCTTCGCCTGGCCGAAGGCCGATTCGAATTCGGTGGCGACACCAGGTTTCACCTGCAGAACTGCGTGTTCGAGTATCACCAGCGAATGCTAGCTTCTCGTCGCTCATCCAACTCGCCGCGAAATACCCGTGTGGCGTGGATCACACCTTCGCTCGGCCGCCTGCCGGCGGATCTACCATTTCCTGACACCGGCACACACAACTCGCACGGTGTGGAAGTCGAGCCGGACAGCCGAAACCTCGCTGCCCCAATATGTCCCGGCGAGGCCCGGCCGGAGCGCTACATGCACTCCGACCGGGCTGCTTCGGGCCCTACCGCATCCGGCGCATTCCTTGGCGACCCCACGTCGTGTATTGGACGACGGCCGAATGGTTTTCGGAGTCTTCGTCACCCAGGCCCCCGACGCGCATCCGAGCACGTGCAGCCCTCAGCCGAAGCAGATCAGCACACCCACGACCGCTACCGCGATCAGCGAGGCGCCGCCGCAGATCAGCCACGCCTGCGTTGCGAGCTGCCGCCACTGATCACATCGGCCGTCCGCCTCCGCCTCCACGACCGCGACCGGGCGTCGGGAATTCTCATCGGACGCTCGCGGCTCCGAAAGGCGTCGGGCTTTCACGTCCGCCCGTGCCGCCACACCGAACGAGACGGGGACCACCAGCAATGCAACCACCAGTAGCCCAACCATCGCGCCCATACCCGTCCCGAGCATTTCCGTTCCTTTCGCATCACACGGCCGCCCGGACCCACGGGCACAACCGATCCCCTGTCAGCTATATCGCCGCAGCGATGCCCGGTGTTGCATCCCGATCATTCCGGCACCGGCGACGGACCACATGCTGTGCGAGGTCTACACCCCGGGAATGGGGAATTTCCACATCGCCACGACCATCACGCCCATCACCAGTCCGGCCCATACAACGGTGCCAACAACACTGACACGCAACGTATGCAGTAGGTCGGCCCCCAGTTTCTTGCTGATTCGTGCCATGCCAGATCGTCCTTCACGTACAGGGTTTGGTTATCGGCCACGTCGATGACGGTGCACCACATATTCTCGACCGAACTCGGCACCCGCACAGCGGCCGATATACCTACACCCATACCCGCAATTGCGCTACAGCAGGGTCGACACCACATCTCGCTCCCGAGTGTCGGGTTTCTGCACAGAATTCGATGTGTTCCACATCACATAATCGGTCCGGATTTCGACCGGACTCGCTGCGGCAGAGCGGCATCGGCGAACCAGGCTCAACACACTTGACCACATCAATTCCGAAATCGCACTTACCGGTCGGTAATTCGAGAGGCAAGAATAAGTGCAATGGCGTGGATCACACTCGCTGGACTTCCGCGCTCCGGCTCACCAAGATCACTATTACGCCGCTCGTCACGACGTGCAGGCTGTCCGTGTAGTAGCGCCCCTGCCAGCTGATATCCATCGTTGGCGGGGGCTGCGCTTGGTTGCGCCACAAGATGATCCCGTTCCGGAATTCCTCCACGAAACGCGAGGCTCGGCGCTGCGAGACAATTCGTCGAACTACTGGGACTGCAGAATTCTGCGGGCCCGCTCGGCGACGGGTAGATCGACGAATTCGCCGTCGGGAAGTTGCACCGCTGCTCCACCCGCCCTCTCGAAGGCGTGCACGACTCGACGGGCCCAATCGAGGTCGTCCTCGCGCGTCCCGAAGGCGGCATGAATGGTCTGCAACTGCGTGGGGTGGATTGCGGATTTGCCGCCGAAACCGAGAGAGCGTGCACCGGCGGCCTGCCTGGCAAGTCCGTCGGTGTCCCGCAGGTGCGGGTAGACGCTGTCGATGGGGGGTGCGATCCCGGCAGCCCGGGAGGCGATGACGAGGTGGGATCTCACATATCGCAGAGGCGCGTCGCCATCGTCGACGCCGAGGTCTTTCTGGAGGTCGATACCGCCGAGGGCGAGATGTCGAACTCCGGGTACGGCAGCGATGGCGAGGGCATTGGCAACCCCCTTCGCGGTCTCGATCGCGCAGATCAGGGGCTTCGCGGGGGCCCGTTCCACTACCCATCGCACGTCGTCGGCCGATTCGACCTTCGGGATTCGAATGCCGTGGGCGTGGGCGGCGACCGCAGCCAGGTCGTCGGCGGCGAGCGGGGTGCCGACTGCGTTGATTCGTACCCATGCGGGGTGAGCGGGAAGCGCGGCGGCGACGCGTGCGCGGGCGGCGGCCTTGTATTCGGGCGGGACCGCGTCCTCGAGATCGAGGATCACGGCGTCCGCGCCGGCTTCGAAGACCTTGCCGAGCAGTTTCTCGTTGTGCCCGGGCGCGAAGAGGTAGCTGCGGATCATCAGATGACACCCTTTTCGCGCAGAATCTCGATACTCGAGGCATCCAAACCGAGTGTGTCACCGTAGATTTGCGCGTTGTCCTGCCCGAGTCGGCGCCCGGGGAACTGGATGGCGCCGGGAGTGCCGAGCATGCGGAGCATGAGGTTCTGCATCTTGAGGGGGCCGAGGTCCTCGTCGTCGACGGTGGTGATCGTGTCGCGGGCAATGACGTGCGGGTCGTTCATCAACTGCTCGACGTCATAGATGGGTGCGAGGGCTGCGCCGACGCGATCGAACTCGGCGATCACCTCGTCGAGTGGGCGGGCGGCGATCCATTTGCCGACCGCCTCGTCGAGGAGGTCGCCGTTACGGCTGCGTTCACCGGCGGACGCGAACCACGGTTCGTCCACCAGATCCGCTCGTCCGACCAGACGCATGACCCGTTCGGCGACGGAGGTGGCACTGGCCGAGATCGCCACCCACCGGGCGTCCTTGGTCAGGAAGGTGTTGCGGGGAGCATTGTTGGGAGAGCGGTTGCCGTGCCTGCCGGCAATCGTGCCGAGTTGGTCGAAGGCGGTGGGTCCGGGGCCGAGGATCCCGACGAGGGGTTCGAGGAGCGAGAGGTCGATGACCTGCCCGTGCCCGTCGCCCTCGGGACTGTTGCGGTGAAGCAGGGCGGTGACCACACCGAACGCGCCGGTGATTCCGGCTACGCCGTCCGCGAGGCCGAACGGGGGCAGTGTCGGCGGGCGGTCTTCCTCTCCGGTCTGGTGCGCGAATCCGCTCATCGCCTCGGCGAGGGTGCCGAAGGCGCGACGTTGCGAGTAGGGGCCGTCCTGGCCGAAGCCGGTTACACGCAATGTGATCAAGCCCGGGTTGATGTCACTTAGCCGATCCGGCCCCAGGCCCCATTTCTCCAGCACGCCGGGGCGGAAGTTCTCGACGAGCACGTCGGCGTCGACGACGAGGTCCCGCAGGAGCTGTTGGCCTTCGGGTGTGCCGAAGTTGAGGGTGATGCACCGCTTGTTGCGTGAAATGACTTTCCACCACAGTCCGTGGCCGTCCTTGTCGGCTCCGTGGGAGCGGGCGGGGTCACCGATCGGGTGCTCGACCTTGATCACCTCGGCCCCGAAATCTCCGAGGAGCATGGCGGTGATCGGTGCCGCGTAGACGGTGCTGATGTCGAGGACGCGGACCCCGTGAAGCGGGCCGTGGCTCGGCGATGCTGCACCATCGGGTTTCTCCGCGGAAGGTGCGGTGGCGTTGGGCGGATACACAGTCATGGGCAGTCCTCGGCGTTGTCGAGAGCGGTGGGTCTCCAACCTGTCATCCACGTGAGTGAAGTACAATCACAACTATCTTGACTCCCTTTAACTTCTTCTAAAGGCAGGTGGCGGGCATGCTCGACACGACGAGGATGTTCACGCTGTGTGAGGTAGCCAAACACGGCTCCATCACCGCGGCCGCCGCAGCGCTCGGGTACACAACCTCCGCGGTCTCGCAGCAGATCACCAAGCTCGAGAAGGAAGCCGGGCAGCCGCTGTTGGAGCGGCACGCGCGGGGGATCATGCTCACCGATGCCGGCCGCTCGGTCGTCAAACACACCGAACGGATCATCGTCGAACTCGAGGCCGCGGACGCCGAACTCGCGGAGATCCGTGGCCTGCGGGCGGGAATGCTGGCGATCGGGACCTTCCCCACTGCCGGATCGACGCTGCTGCCGCTGGTCGTCAAGGAATTCAAGACCCATCATCCCGGCATCGACTTACGAGTCCTCAGTGGACGATTCGCGCAGCTGGTCGAGTCGCTGCGCCGCCGGGAGACGGAATTGTCGCTGCTGTGGGACTACGAGTGGAATCGGATCGACGATCCCCTGCTGACCTACCACCACCTGATGAACGATCCGACGCTGCTGTTGGTGTCGGAAAAACACCGGCTCGCCGATCGGAAGTCGATCAGGATCACCGAGCTGCGGGACGAATCGTGGGTGGTGCGCGCCGACGATCACCCGGTGGCCCACACCCTCGAACGTCTGTGCCAGGAAGGCGGATTCACGCCACGGACGAGTTTCCTCGCCCACGACTACGGTGAGGTTCAGGCGATGGTGGGAGTCGAGCTGGGGGTTGCCATCGCTCCGCGGCTGGCCGTTCTCAATCCCCGTCCCGATGTCCGGTCCATCCCGCTCGCCACCCGTTCTCCGCAGCGTCGCATCCTGGTGGCGCACCTGACCGAGCGGCGGTTGAGCCCGGCCGCTCAGGAAGCCATCACGCAGTGCATGGCGGCGGCCCGGCGCCTCGAGGAGGGCTTCGCCGACGTCTAGAAATCCGGGGCCGAGTGGTTACCGAGCAGACCCCGCCAGCGCGACGGTGGGAGAGGCGACGAAGAGTTCGGCCGCCGCGATACGCCGTGCCGCCCGGTGCAGCGAGACTGCCTCGACCACCCCGTCGAGAGAGGTGGTGAGGTCGATGTCGAGAACCCCCGCCGCCGTCCCCAGGCGCAGCGATCCGGGCCACCGCACGCGGGCATTGTCGGCCACCACTCCCCCGGCCACGGTGGCGGCCGCAGCGACCGCGACTGCCGAGGTCAGCCCGATCGCCGGATGGGGTGCGAGCATCGAGAGCATTCGCACCGAGATGTCGTAGTCCTCGCCGGCGACGTCGATGCCTGCGCTGGTGCGATAGTCCCGCGGCGGACCGACCACGCCGACCTTCGGAATTGCGTGGGAGACGGGGTCACCGGGCTTGCTCAGTCCCATCCGGAGAGACGATTCCTGCCGCAGGGCCATGAGGATATCGACGTGTTCGGATATCTCCGAATTACTTTCCGCCCCGGTGAGCCCCAGATCCGCGGCATCGAACAACGCAGCGGGCGCGCCCGCGACGACCATGGTGCCCCGGTGGCGGGAACTCCCGAGCTCGATCGAATCGGACGCCGAACCGGTGGGCAGCAGCGTGGCACCGGAGGTGAGGTCGGTGAAGGTCAGCGAGACCGGAACGCCGAGCGCGCTGGTTCCCGGCACGGCCGCCTCGCCCTCGGTGGGGATCATCCCGCCCGGGGTGGCGATCTCGGCGGTCAGGATTGCGCCGGTGTTGGTGTTGCGCATCCGCACGGTCGTCGTCGTGCTGTCGACGGGGACGAGTCCGGACTGCAGCGCATACAACCCGATCGCGGTGGCGCAGTTTCCACAGTTGCTGCCCCATTCCACCCGGCGGTCGCCGATCGCCACCTGCGCGAACAGGTACTCGACGTCGATGCCGGATTCCCCGGATCGCCGCACGATCGCGGCTTTGGACGTCGTCGAACTGCCACCGCCCACGCCGTCGAGCTGACGGGGATCACCCGAGCCGAAGGCGGAGGTGAGAATGGCGTCGAGCCCGCCCGCCTCCTCGACCAGTGGGTCGACATCAACCGCGTTGAAGAGCCAGCACTTGCTGGTGCCCCCTCGCATCCAGGTTCCACGGAGTGTGAACACCGTTCGGCCGCCTTTCGTTCGTGACGAAGTGTGAGGCACCGCCGAAGGCTCTGATCGGGTAGAGGAACTGAATCTCCAGCGGTGACAGCACAAGCCTGCGCCACCGCAGGTTGGAGCACAATTACGAAAGTATCGACGTCCCTTAAGGCTGACTTAAATGTCGATGACACCCGGAGGGTACGAGCGCCCACGACGACAGGCAGGCCAGCGCCCCGGCCCGCGAGACAGGCTGACTTTAGCTGAACTAAACCCCCGGATAGAAACTCGACATTGTTCTGAAGAACTGTCGTCTCTAACGTGATGTAGGCCATGATCGACGAGAGGATGTGACATGCGAATCCCGAGCCAGTTGCCCGACAGCGAAGGTGCCGGACGGAAGTCGCGAGCCCTGCGAGTTCCTTCGACAGGAACAGCCGTCGACCCGGCAGGCGCCCCTGCCGCACTGCAAGCGAAAGAACGACCATGACCTCCATCGAGATAGTCCCCCTGATCGCTCTGGTCGCGATGTTCGTGATCGCCACGATCTTCCCCATCAACATCGGAATCCTCGGCTTCATCGGCGCATTCCTTGTCGGCGCCTTCGCACTCGGCTACGACGACAAGGAAATCCTGGAGGCGTTCCCGAGTTCGATCGTCCTGACGATCATCGGCGTCACCTACTTCTTCGGCATGGCCAAGAGGAACGGCACGATCGATCTCCTCGTCAACGCCTGCATCCGCGCGGTCGGTGGCCGGACGGTCGTCGTTCCCTGGGTGTTCTTCTTCTCCGCGTCGGTGCTGACCGCCCTGGGTACGTTCAGTCCGGCTGCGGTGGCACTGATCTCGCCCGCCGCGATGTCCTTTGCCGCCCGCACCCGGATGAGTCCGCTCGTGATGGGCATCCTGACGATCAACGGCGCCCATGCCGGCGCATTCTCACCGATCTCGGTCTCCGGTGTCCTCGTCACCGACATCGTCAAGTCCAGCGGTCTGTCCATCCCTCCGTGGACGCTGTTCTTCGCCAGCTACGGCATCAACCTGCTGCTGTCGGTGCTGACCGTGGTCGGATACTCGGTTCTCGCCCGAGTCCGGGATCTGGAGTACACCGCCACCGGCACCAGCGACGGAACCGTCGGTGCACAAACGAATCCCACCGGAGGTACGGCACCCGACTGGGCACCGGCCGGCGGTGCGGGCGCGTCCGGCGGGACGCAGGTACTCACCCGTGAGCGCAGGTCGACGAGCATCGTGCCCGACGCGGACCCCGTGACCGCCGTCCAGAAACTCACCCTCGTCCTCATCGCGGCCGTCCTCGTCCTGGTGCTGGTCCTGCACCTGCCGATCAGCTTCGTCGCCATTGCTGCCGGAGCGATTCTCGCCTTCACCGACCTGTCGAAGCAGAACGAAGCCATCGCCGGCATCAGCTGGTCCACCGTTCTTCTCGTCGCCGGAATGGTCACCTACATCTCGGTGATGGAGGACATGG
The DNA here is from genome assembly GCF_042674125.1 of Rhodococcus sp. NPDC056960. Taxonomy (NCBI): domain Bacteria; kingdom Bacillati; phylum Actinomycetota; class Actinomycetes; order Mycobacteriales; family Nocardiaceae; genus Rhodococcus; species Rhodococcus sp. NPDC056960. Next base: position 228,571 of record NZ_JBHURF010000013.1, read on the forward strand.
GCACCATCGACCATCTCGCCCAGATGGCGATCACCGTCGGCGCGCCGCTGCTGGTCGCGTTCGTACTCTGCTACGTCATCGGAGTCACGTCGGCGTTCGCATCGTCGACCGCACTGCTCACCGCCATCATTCCCCTCGCCCTTCCGCTCCTGCAGACCGGCGCGCTCCCGGTCGTCGGTGTCGTCGCAGCCCTGGCCATTTCGGCGACCGTCGTCGATGTGTCCCCGTTCTCGACCAACGGCGCGCTCGTTCTCGCCAACGCCCAGAACATCGAGCGGCCCGCGTTCTACCGCCAGCTCCTGCTCAACGCGGGCATCGTCGTCGCCGTCGCACCGGCACTCTGCTGGCTCATCCTGGTCGTCGTCCCGGCGCTGTTCTAGGAACAAGAGAAAACCGCGACCGCCACCCCACCCGGGGTGGCGGTCGCATGCGTGTGCGAGGTCTCCGGACCACTAACGGGGTCGTCAGGTGTATGTGCCGGTGGCGGTGGCGTGGACGCGCCCACCGCCGGAGGTGATCGCCAACTCGACGCCGGCCGAATTCGGTGTGGGAGTGCCCTCGACGCGAAACCGGTCCTCCAGGATCACAGGCTGCCTCAGGCGGAACTCGAAGCTGCGCAATGTCTTGTCGTCGGATCGCCGACGGCAGAGTTCGGCCATGTAGACGGCCAGCAACGGGCCGTGGACGACGAGTCCGGGGTAACCCTCCGTGCCCGTGGTGTACGGGTGGTCGTAGTGGATGCGGTGTGCGTTGGCGGTGAGCGCGCTGAATCGGAACAGCAGGGCGGTATCGGGATGTGGCTCGGCGGTCCAGGGCGCGGTCGGCGGCGGGAGCGGCTCGGAACTGCGGGTGAAACTGGTGGTCGATCCGATGTCGCTGCGGTAGACCAGGTTCTGTTCTTCGACGAGGGCGGTGTCCCCGTCCTGTCGGTATTCACTGCGTTCGGTGACGAACAGCAGATCGCCGGTGCGGCCGGTCTTGGGTTGGATGCGGGCGATGCTGGTGTGTTTGGTAGCCGGACTCCCGAGCCGCAGGGGCCGGTGTTGTTCGATCCGGGAGCCGGCGAACATCCTGCGGCGGTGTGGGATCGGTGGCAGGAAGTGACCGTTGCGAGGGTGGCCGTCCGCGCCGAGATCGCCCGCATTCGGCCAGTCGAGGAAGTACAGCCACTGCCACAGCAGGGGGAGAACAGTCCCTTCGGTGAACGTGTCGCCGGAATCGAGCGCGGCGGCCAGGTTGCACGCGGGTTCAGGAGAAAGGGAGTCGCGGCGGTCCACTCGACGTGGGTGCCATCCGGTGACGAACTGCGAGAGTCCGGAGTGGCCGGGAACGGTATGTGTCACGGTGTCCTCGAGAAAGATCGGTGAGCGTGGGTCACGGAGTCGGGGGCGCCCACGGTTGGAGCCGGGCCATTCCCGCGGCGCGACCCTTGCCTGCGAGAGAGAGCGCGAGTTTGCGGGACGCTTCGTCGATCATCTCGTCGTCGAGCGTCGCCGCTCCGCGGGCGCCGCCGGCCGCGGAGGTGTGCCAGGCGTAGGCGTCGAGGATGTTCTCGGCATGGTCGTAGTCGGCCTGGGACGGGGTGAAGATCGCGTTGGCAGCGTCGATCTGACTCGGGTGCAGAACCCACTTGCCGTCAAATCCGAGCGCGGCGACCTGGGAGGCGGTGCGACGGAAGCCGTCGAGGTCGCGGATTCCGGCGTACGGCCCGTCGATGGCCTGCAGGCCGTTGGCGCGGGCGGCCATGAGGATGGACATGAACACGTGGTGGAATGCGTCGGCGATTTCGTATCCGGGCGGCTGCTCGCCGATGGTCAAGGACTTCATGTTGATACTGGCCATGAAGTCGCCGGGGCCGAAGATGATCGTCTCGAGCCGCGGTGAGGCCTTCGCGATGTCGTAGACGTTGATCAGCCCCTGGGCGTCCTCGATCTGCGCTTCGATTCCGATCCGGCCGACGTCGAGGCCCTCGGCCTTCTCGAGTTGGGTGAGCAGCAGATCCAGGGCCTGGACGTGTGCGGCGCCGCAGACCTTGGGGAGCACGACGGCGTCGAGTTCCGACCCGGCCCCGGTCACGACCTCGATGACGTCGGTGTAGGTCCACGGGGTCGTCCAGTCGTTCACGCGTACAGCGCGGATCGTGTCCTTCCACCCGCCCTGGTTCAGCGCGGCGACCACGTTCTTGCGCGCCTCGGGTTTGACCGCGGGCGCGCAGGCGTCCTCGAGGTCGAGGAGCACCTGATCGGAGTCGAGGGTCCGGGCCTTGTCGAGCATCTTGCGGCTCGATGCGGGGACGGCGAGATTGGAGCGGCGCGGCCGCAGGGTGCGTGTCGTCATTCGAATTCCTTTGCCGTGTGCCGGATCAGATGATTCCGGCGTCCTGCAGGGCGGAGATGTTGTCGGCGGGCAGGTCGAGGAACTTGCCGTAGACGTAGTCGTTGTCCTCACCGACGTTGCGGCCGAGGTGGTCGATGCGGCCGGGGCTGTCGGACAGGCGGGCGACCGGGGCCTGGACGCGCACGACACCGAGGTCCTCGTCGGGGACGGGCACGAAGGTGTTCCGGGCGATCATCTGCGGGTCGTTCATCAGCTGTTCGGCGTCGTAGACCGGGCCCGCGGCGACTCCGTGTTCGTCGAAGCGGCGCAGCACCTCGTCGAGTGGCAGTGAACGCACCCAGTCGGCGACCAGGCCGTCGACCTCGTGGCGGTTGGCGACCCGGCGCAGGGGTTCGGAGAATTCCGGGTCGTCGCGCAGTTCGGGGCGGCCGATGGCGTCGAAGACGCGCAGGGCGAGCTCCGGGGAGCTGCCGGACAGGGCGAGCCAGTGACCGTCGGAGGTCTGGTAGGTGTTGCGGGGCACGCTGATCGCCCACTTGTTGCCGGTGCGCACGGGCGAGACACCGAGCTGGTCGAAGGTGAGGGTGGCCTGCTCGATGAACCGGGCCAGCGGCTCGACCAGGCTGAGGTCGACGAGTTGTCCGCGACCGGTGATGGTGCGGTGGTGGACGGCGAGCATGGTGGCGAAGGCGCCATGCACGGCGGCGGTGCAGTCGGCGAGCATGAAGCCGGGCAGGGTGGGGGTGCCATCCGGTTCGCCGGTGATATGAGAGAAGCCGCTCATGGCCTCGCCGATGGTGCCGAATCCGGGTTTGTCGCTATAAGGTCCGCCGGCTCCGTAGCCGGTGACGTGCACCATGATCAGGCCCGGATTGCGTTCGGCCAGTTCGTCATAGGTCAGCCCCCACTTGGCGAGGGTGGACGGGCGCGCGTTGACGATGACGATGTCGGCGCGGGCCGCCATGTCCTTGAACAGTGCCTGACCTTCGGGCTTGCGCAGGTTGAGCGACGCCGCGCGCTTGTTGCGGCCCAGGCTTTTCCACATCAGGTTGACGTCGCCCTTCATCGAACCCCACTGCCGGATCGGGTCTCCGGAGCCGGGCTGTTCGATCTTGATCACGTCGGCGCCGTATTCGCCGAGGTAGGTCGCCATCATCGGGCCGGCAACGAGGGTGGCGGCATCGATGACGGTCAGGCCGGACAGTGGTCCTGCATTCATGGGGTCTCCCGGGGTGGTGTGCGGCGGTGACGCGGACCGCGCCCCACTAACAATCGTCGGATTATGGATTTTGGATCCAGAACGATGGTAGCGTCGGTCACATTCACCGCGCAAGCCCCGTCCGGCCACGCGCATCGGCACCTCCACCCGACTACGAAACGGAACCACCATGACCCCATCACCCGAGCCCGGTGGCCGAACCCACTACCGCCGCGACGGCCACGTCGCCGTCATCGAACTCGACAATCCCCCGCTCAACGTCGTCTCGCTCGCGATGACGGCGTCCCTGGAGCGGCACCTCGCCCGCGCCGCCGACGATCCCGACGTCCGTGCTCTAGTTATCACCGGCCGCGGAGACCGTGCCTTCTGCGCGGGTTCCGACATCGGGGAATTCGACGACTACATGAGCCCGGGCAGGGTCGTCGAGTTGAAGTTGCGGCACCAGAACGAAGTCTTCGATCGCCTGGAGAACCTGCCCAAGCCGACGGTGGCGGCACTCAACGGCCTCGCCTACGGCGGCGGCCTGGAGATCGCACTGTGCTGCGATCTGATCGTCTCCGCACCGCAGACGAAGGTGGCGCTGCCGGAGACCCGGCTCGGCGTGTTCCCCAGCAGCGGGGGGCCGATCCGGCTCGCCCGCCGCATCGGCCCGGCCCGGGCGAAGTACCTGATCTTCACCGCCGACCCGATCGACGCGCGCACCGGCTACGACTACGGCCTGGTCAACGAGTTGGTCGAGGAGGGCGACGTCGTCGAGGCCGCCCTACGGCTGGCGCATCGCCTCGCCGCCGGACCGCGGATCGGACTGGCTGCGGCGAAGGAACTGATCAACCGCTCCCAGAGCGCCGACGCGCAGTCGCTGCGGGAGACCTCCCTCGCGTTCAGCGACCGGGCGTTCAGCTCCGCCGAATGCGCCGCCGGCGTGCACGCCTTCCGCACCCGCACCGCCCCGAACTTCGCCGACGCCGACCGGATCGCCGAGGCGGCGCGATGAACGCCGGACCCCTCGCCGGCCTGCGGGTCGTCGAGATCTCGGCGTTCGTGGCCGCACCGCTGTGCGGGATGACCCTGGCCCAGCTCGGCGCCGAGGTCATCCGGATCGACCCGATCGGCGGCAACATCGACGTCAACCGGTGGCCGCTGACCGCCGAGGGCAACAGCATCTATTGGTCGAGCCTGAACAAGGGCAAGAAGTCGATCACCCTGGACCTCAAATCGGACGAGGGACAGCGGTTGGCGACGGAGTTGATCTGCGCACCCGGCAACGGCGCGGGGATCGTCGTGACCAACCTGCCCACCCGCGGCTGGCTCGACTACGACACACTGCGGGCACTCCGCCCCGACGTCATCGCGGTCACCCTCACCGGCAACCACGACGGCACCCCCGCGGTCGACTACACCGTCAACCCGTCCAGCGGCTTCCCCACCGCCACCGGTCCCGCGGACGGTGTGACCAACCACGTCCTCCCGGCCTGGGACGTCGCCGCCGGCCTCTACCTCGCCCTGGCCGTGGTCGGTGCCGAACGGGAACGACAGCGCACCGGAGAGGGGCAGTCGGTGACCCTCGCGCTCTCCGACGTCATGCTGGCGACCGTCGCCAACCTCGGCTACGTCGCCGAGGTGCAGGTCAACGGCACCGGACGCGAGCCCACCGGAAACCACGTCTACGGCGCCTTCGGGCGCGATTTCGCCACCGCCGACGGGCGTCGCATCATGATCGCGGCGATGACCGGACGGCAATGGGCCGCGATCACCACGGCCACCGGCCTCGCCGAGCGACTGGCGCACATCGAGCCGATGCTGGGTGTCGACCTGTCCACCGACGGCGGCCGCTACCAGGCCCGCGACGCCATCGCTACCGTCCTGACCCCCTGGTTCGCTGCGCGCACACTCTCCGACGTCGAGGAGCTGTTCACCCGGCACCACGTACTTCACAGTGTGTACCGCGATTTCGGACAGCTGGTCACCGAGGACCCCCGCTGCTCGGCCGCCAATCCGCTCTTCGCCGAGGTCGACCAACCCGGGATCGGCACGGTCCTCACCCCGCGCAGCCCCCTGGCCTTCGGACGGGGCGAACCCGGCCCCGCCGCCGCCCCGGTCCTCGGCGCCGACACCACCAGCGTCCTCACCGGCCACCTCGCCCGGACATTCGAGCAGGTCAACGCGCTTCTGAACTCGGGGGCCGTGTCCGATTCGTCCTGTGGTGTCGCGCCATGAAATCCGCGGTTGTGCTCCAAGTCACCCTCACGTATAGTCATTTCTGGATCCAGAATCCAAAATACAAAGTCCGCTAAATGGGAGTTTTCCCTCCTTCCGCCCTTAGGATGAAAAGGTGTCCACTCTTGATACGCGCCCCCTGATCGACCGGATCGCCGACGAGCTCCGCGCCCGAGTCATGGACGGCCGGCTGAAGCCCGGTCAGCGCGTCCGCCAGGAAGACCTCGCCGCACAATTGGGGGTCAGCCGGACACCGCTGCGGGAGACGTTCCGCCGACTCGAATCGGAAGGATGGTTCGTCACCCACGCCCGCCAGGGTGTGGTCGTCGCCGGACTGTCGCTCCCCGAGGTTATCGAGTTGGCCACCGCCCGGTTGGCACTCGAGCCGACGGCAGCACGCATCGCCGCAGTCACCCACGACGACGCCGCGCACGCCCGGCTCGCCCAGCTGATCGAACAGCGTCATTCCAGCGAAATCGAGTCACGGCCCGGGGAATTTCAGGAAGTCAATCGGGAATTCCACCTCGAGATCTACGGCGCCTACACCGGCCACATGTCCGAACTGGGCAGGCAGACTCGACTGGTCTGGGAGAAATTCGCCCGCTACCGCCTCTACTACTGGCAGGACCGCCAGCACGTGTGCCTGTCCACCGATGCGCATCGCAAGATCGCGGACCTGTGGTCCCGGCGCGACGGGGACGGCACCGAACTCGCACTGGCGCAACACATTTTCGACGCGATCGTCGATCAAATCGAATCCCTCGGTGGCGGCGAACACGCCCCCGACCCCGGGCTGCTGACCATCGCCGCACGATACGGACTCGACGATCGACTCAGGAGCATGAGCGCGGCGGGCTGATACCCCACCGCCGACAGGACACACCCCGGGCGGGCGCTCTCCACATCTTCACATCCTCGAAATCGGCTTCCTTACAGCCGATTCCATAGCCCACACCCTGGCGGTGTATTTCGGCGACCCCGAAAACACCCACCCCAGCCCTGCCTCTCCGGCAAGAAAGGGTCGCGAAGTGTCCATTGCACTCGTCGCGCTCGCGGTCTATCTGGCCAGCGTCATCCTGTTGATCTCCCTGTTGAAACGCCCCGTCGGTGAATCGATGGTCGTCTCGTTCCTGATCCTGTGCGCCTTCGCCGGCACCCAGGCCCCCGCACTCGCCTGGGAATCGCTGTCCACCGCCGCGATGAACCCGATCGTGTTCTCGGTGATCGTGTTCGTCTTCCTCGGCGCCCTGTTCGAACGCACCGGCATCATCAACCGGCAGATCGACATCCTCAACTCCCTGCTCGGACGCATCCCCGGCGGCGCCGGGTACGTGTCGACCATCTCCTCGGCGCTTTTCGGGGCCGTCTCGCACGGCGGTTCCGCCAACGCCGCCGCCGTCGGATCGGTGACCGTGCCGTGGATGAAGCGCTCGGGTTGGCCCAGTCACGTGGCCGCCACCCTCGTCGCCGGGAACTCGGGCATCGGGCACGTCATCCCGCCCAGCCCCTCGATGCTCCTGCTGCTCGGCATGGCCGCCGTCTCCCCGGTGGCGAACATCGGATCGGTGTTCCTGCCCCTGATGGTCGCCGCCGGCTGGCTGCTGGCCTACCGTTTGCTCGTCACGCTGTTCTTCGTGCGCCGCTACAAGGTCGCCGCCGTCGACCGGTCCGAACTGCTGCCCCTGCGCACCGCCCTGCGCAACGGCTACCTCACCCTGCTGGTGTTCCTCGGCATCCTCATCCCCCTGCTGATCACCATCGGCCCCGTCCACGGCTACCTCGAGAGCGCGATCGGCGCCGGCCCCACCAAGGCCATCAACATCGTCGTGTGGATCCCGATCCTGATGCTGATCGTCACCGCACTGCTGGGCATCGGTAACCTGCCGCACCGCCCCCGCGAGGTCGCCCGCTTCGTCGCCAACACCGCCCCTTCCTTCGTCGCCGTCGGCGCCACCGTCCTGTTCGCCTTCGCCGCATCCGAGGCCTTCACCGCACTCGGACTCGGCGACGCCGTCGAATCCCTGCTCGGCAACCTCGACGCGAACCCGATCGTCCTGCTCCTCGTCATCGGTATCGTGCTCGTCCTGGTGGCCGGTCCCCTGCCCGCCGCAGCGACCACCGCAACCCTGGGCAGCGTCGCCTTCGTGACACTGACCGACGCCGGAATCGGCGTCGCCGCCGCCATCGCCGCCATCTTGATCTTCGTCTCCACCGAAGGCGCCTCACCCCCGGCCGGAGCCCCGATCTACATCGCCTCCGGGCAAGCGAAAACCAACCCCGTCAAGACCTTCGTGCCCTTGGTCGCCCTCTACGTGGTGCCGTTCATCGCACTGGGTGTGCTCATCGGCTCCGGCATCCTGCCCATCGCATGACCGACCAGAAAGCGCTCGAGACCATGTCCACACACCAGCGCACCAACCACACCGTCGACAGCAACGACGCCACCGACAGTCCGACCCCGCCGGCCTCACTGTGGTACCGCATCCTGCGCACGATCTTCACCACCGCGATGACCGTCACCGTCCTCGGCGGCATCCTCGCCGTGGCCGGGCAGGCCCTCGGGCTGGTCGTCAGCTCCGGCCCGGTGGTTCTCTTCTTCGCGAACTACCCGTCCAAGGCCGCGTTCATCGCCGCCTCCGTGGTCTGCATCTCCTCGCTGCTGCTGAGCTACTGCAAGGCCTCCAAGTCCGCCCCGCCCGTCGACGACGAAGGATGACCGCCACCGTGAATCCGCTTCGCTCCCTGCTGTTCTGCCCGGCCACCGAACCCACGAAAGTGCTGAAGATCCCGTCCCTGAACGCCGACGCCGCGGCGGTCGACCTCGAAGACGCGGTCAGTGACTCGCACAAGACCGCGGCCCGGGCGACCGCACTCGACACCATCGCCGACCCGATCTTCGACACCAACCCGGTGTACGTGCGCGTCAACGGCTTCGGCACCGGCCGCACCCCCGACGACATCCGCGCGGTCGTGCACCCCAACCTCACCGGCATCGTGCTGGCCAAGACCGACGACGCCGACAGCATCCGCGAAGCGAGTCGCATTCTCGACGAGGCCGAACGCGCCGCCGGACTCCCCGCCGGGCAGATCACGATCCTGCCGCTACTCGAAACCGCCTCCGGCGTGTACCGCGCGGCCGACATCCTCGCCGCCTCCACCCGCATCGAGACCGCCATATTCGGATTCGTCGACTACATGCTCGACGTCGGCATCCACAGCATCGACCACACCCCCGACGCCGAAGAACTGCTCTACGCCCGCTCTGCGGTGGTCATGGCCTGCCGGGTCGCCGGTGTCACCCCACCACTCGACGGTCCCTTCCTCGGCGTCGGCAACCCGGAGGCGTTCCTCCGGCAATGCCGGCAAGCCCGCTCGCTCGGTTACCGCGGCAAGATGCTCATCCACCCGTCCCAGATCGAGTTCTCACACGAAGGCTTCGCCCCCTCCCCCGAAGAAGTCGAACAGGCCCAACGGATCCTCGACCAGTTCGCCGAGGCCGAACGCCGTGGAGTCGGCGCCATCGTCGTCGACGGCCGCCTCGTCGACTACCCCGTCAAGTACCGCGCCGAGCACATCGTGACATCGGCCGCGAACACCGGTTTCTGACAACCCAGACCCGATCCGGTGTGCGGGTACCGGCGAGGACCGGTACCCGCACCCCTGCTCTCGAGTTTCAGCGGCGGCGACAACAGGTCACGCAGAACTGTCAGACCTACGCGGCCGTTGACATCATCAGCATCCGGCGTGCGGGAAAATGGCCTCGGCCTGCATCGACAGCACGCCGTCGTGGCGTCGTGCCCACAGTCGCATGGTGTCACCGTCGCGGCGGCCCTCGATGTGGAACGGGGAGTTCCCAGAGATTGGGGCCAGCCCGCGGAAGCTGAACCGGGTGGGCTGCCGGCCGACGGTGTGGGTTGCCAGGTCGATCAGCAAGGTCGCGGTCAGCGGTCCGTGGAAGACCAGACCGTCATAGCCTTCGACGTCCCGGGCGTAGTCCACGTCATAGTGGATGCGGTGCCCGTTGAAGGTCAGGGCGGAGTACCGGAACAGCGTCACCGGACCCGGAGTCACCTCTTCGGTGATCTCGGCGTCACCGGGTGCGGCCTTCAGCGGCGGTGTCGGCGCGTCGGGGGACGAATCTTCGCGGTAGACGATGTCCTGTTCCTCGGTCACTGCCAGGATCTCACCTGTATAGACCTCGTGCTGGACGGTCACGAAACACAGCGGCCCGGTCCGGCCTTCCTTCTCGACGATGTTGCTGATCGTCGACACCTTGCGGACGGGGGCACCCAAGCGCAGCGGAGCGTGGAAGCTGAATCGTCCACCGGCCCACATCCGTCGAGGAAGTGTGATCGGCGGCAGGAAGCCACCCTTGGCTGGATGCCCATCCCGGCCGAGTTCGCCGGCGGGCTTGGCTTCGAGAAAGTACAACCAGTGCCACAGCGGCGGCAGTGCATCACCGTCGGACAGGTGCGGGATTCGGCCGAGAGTGGACTGCATGAAGCGGGCGGGCTCGGTACGCAGGGTATCCGCGTGCTCCTCGCTGCGTCCCAGCCAATCCTTGACGTCAGACACGATCGGTCTCCTTCGTGTGGTTCTGAATGAATTCTCGGCGGATCCTGGCCGTATCAGCGCGGACGGCGGGTGCCTGCGTGACGACATACTCAGGTTCGCGGCAAAGATGCGGTTGGTAGTGAGGAGTCCTCACGAAATTGCGAATCAGTCGGGGTTGATCGAACAACTCGCGAATTCGCCGCCTGCAGGTGCTACTGGGCATCGAGCCAGCGGGTGAATGCCACCACCGATGTCCACAGCTCCTTGTGCGGTGGGACACTCACGTAGTAGCTCGGCGACGGCGGCAGAAGCTCCTCGTCGATGTCGAACGGGATGCACAATTGCCCCGCAGACAGCATCCCCTCCGCGTTGACGCGATTGCCGAGGGCCACGCCCAAGCTCTGTGCCGCAGCGTCGAACGCATGCAGGGAATACCCGACCGTGAGAAATCGCTGGTCCTTCGCCCAGTCGAAGTCGGAGATCACCGATTTCCACGATGTCAGTCGGCGCTCGGTTTCGATGAGCGTCAACCCTTGTAGCGATGCGAGACTGTCGATCTCATGGTCGGCCACGTAGTCGGGATTGGCGAGCGCCACCATGTCATCCGGCATGAGGCGCCGAGTGGAAAAGTGAGGATCGCTGTCGAACCGGTATTCGATCGCCACATCGATTATCGATTCGTCGGGATCTAGGGTCATCCGATCCATAAGACGCACATCGTATTCCGGATATTCTGCGAAGAAGTCACCCAGCCGCGGCAGTAGCCATTTCGTAGTGAGCGTCGGCGGTGCCGCGATGGTGAGAGTGTCACGTTCCTTTCTCCTGGAGGCAATCGACGTTGCCCGATCGATCGCCTGCAAGGCCGGACTGACCTCCACGAGAAAATCGCGGCCTGTGTCGGTGAGATCGAGGGTGCGACCCCGGCGGATGAACAGCGTCGCACCGAGGTGGGCCTCGAGCTTGGCCAGTTGATGACTCACCGCCGGTGGTGTCACATATAGCTCTTGTGCGGCCTGCCGGACGCTACCCAATCGCGCGACCACCTCGAAGACACGCACAGCAGGCAGTGGGGGAAGTTGCATTTCCTGAAGCCCTCAAGCAATTCGATTGTGGTTCAACTATTTCGACCACTCGGAACGATTTCGATCATCGGGAGTCTGGGCGGTGACTCCCACGCAAGTCCACAACAGTGGTTGCCATCGCAGTACGCGTCGTCGACGTGATTGATCCTATGCACGAGCACTAATTAGCACAAGTGAATGATATGCAACACCCTGTAAAGCACAGCTTTACAGAAGAAGCGGCCCGCCGAATGCAGGCACCGCTCGTGCACCACCCGTCCTGACGATCGAGGGCATGCAAGCTCCTCGACGGAGCAATGGTGTCCGCCGGGGCCGCCCTCTACGCTTTCTGCGGCTGCAGACTGGGAGAACTACTCGGCCTTTCCGATTATCCGCGGTCAGCGGAGAACGAACGGGTTTCCCACGGTCGCTCCGGTGTTGATCCACACGCTCTTGGTTTCGAGGTACTCGTCGATTGCCTCGATGCCGTTTTCGCGGCCGATCCCCGAGTCCTTTACACCACCGAAGGGCAGCATGAAACTCACCGCCCGGTAGGTGTTGACCCACACCGTTCCCGATTCGATCGCCTCGACCAGGCGGAAGGCGCGGGGCAGGTCGGTGGTCCAGACGCCGGCGCCGAGACCGTACTTCGAGTCGTTGGCAATGGCGATCGCCTCGTCTTCGGTGTCGAACGGGATCACCGCGAGCACCGGGCCGAAGACTTCCTCTTGCGCGAGCCGGGACTGATTGCTCACCCCGGTGAACACCGTCGGCTGCACGAACCACCCGCCGCTTCCGGTGTCGGCGACCGCACCGCCAAGCGCGAGGTGAGCGCCCTCGCCGGTGGCGATGTCGATGTACTCGAGCACCTTCCCGTACTGGTCCCGAGTGGTGATCGGACCCACTTGGGTGTCGGGGTCCATCGGATCGCCGATCCGGGCGGTCGAGGCCAGCGCCACCAGCTTGGCGACGACCTCCTCGTGCACCGACCGTTCGACAAGGAGTCGGCTTCCGGCGATGCAGGTCTGGCCGGTCGCGGCGAAGATGCCGGATACGGCGCCGTTGACCGCGGCGTCGAGATCGGCGTCGGCGAAGACGATGTTCGGTGACTTGCCGCCCAGTTCGAGGGACACTCGCTTGAGGCCGCGGGCCGCTGCGGCACCGATGTGCCGTCCGGTGGCATCGGACCCGGTAAAACCCACCTTGCGGACCAGCGGGTGATCGACCAGCGGGCCGCCCACGTCGGGACCGAACCCGGTGACCACGTTGACGACACCGGCCGGCAGACCCGCCTCCTCGAGGATGCGGACGAATACGAGGGTGGAGGCGGAGGTGTACTCGGACGGTTTGACCACCGCCGAACACCCCGCCGCCAGCGCCGGTGCCAGCTTCCAGGTGAGCAGCAGCAGCGGCGAGTTCCACGGGGTGATGATCCCCACGACGCCGATCGGCTCCCGCCGGGTATAGGTGAAGTATCCCGGCTTGTCGACCGGGACGACGCGGCCTTCGATCTTGTCGGCGAGGCCACCGTAGTACCGGTACCACTGGGCGAGATACTGGCACTGGCCCAGCATTTCGGTGTAGAGCTTGCCGTTGTCGCGGACCTCGGTGCGGGCGAGCAGCTCGGCGTTTTCCTCGAGCGCATCGGCGATGCGCTGCAGGACCCGGCCGCGGGCGGTGGGGGTCATGCTCGCCCACGGCCCGGTCGTCATGGCGCGGTGCGCGGCCTGGACCGCGTCCTCCACGTCGTCGGCCTGCCCGCGCGCGATCTGCGCCCACGGCTCACCGGTGAAGGGGTTGTCCGTCTCGAAATACGTCTCGTCCGCGGACGGGCGCCGTTGCCCGTCGATGTGAAGCAGGTAAGTCTGCATGGCGGTGTCTCTCTCGATTCGGCTCGACGATCAGAATGTGTCGAGGCCGAGCGCGGCGCGGAATTTATTCTTCACGGCGGTGCCGTCGCGGGGCGGAAGGGCGCGCGGCGGCTCGGTCTGCTCGATGAAGACCTGGACGAAGGTGGTGCCTTCGCGGGCCTTGACGAACTCCGCCACGCGGTCGACCTCATCGATGTCGCGGACGCGTTCGGTCCGGGCGATTCCGAACGACGAAGCGACGCCTGCCAAGTCGGCACCTAGGCTCGAGTGGCTGCGCTGCATGCCGGTTTCTCCGAAGTGTCCGTTGTCGAGGACGACGATGGTGAGGTTCTTCGGGGCCTTCACGGCGACCGATCCGAGCGCGCCGATGCCCATGAGCTGTTCGCCGTCACCGGTGATGACGACCACCGATTCGTCCGGGCGGGCGAGCGCGAGGCCGAGACCGGTGGGCACGGCCGCGCCCATGGCGCCCCACAGGTAGAAGTTGCGGTCCCGCTCACCCGCCGCGAAGACGTCGTAGGACGGGGACCCGAGACCGGTGACGACCAGCGCCTCCGGCGCCAGGTCGAGCAGTGTCGCGACGAATTCACGCCGGTCGATGCGGTCGCCGGCGAGGGTTCCGATGGTCGAGTTGTGTGCGTTCACTTGCGCTCCCACTTCTTACGTCCGATGAGTCGCTGGCCCAGGAGCACGGCGACGCGCTCACCAGCGAGAAATGCCTGATCGAAGGCGGCGGAGACCACCTCGCCGACCTGATCGGGGTCGTCGACCCGGAACACGGTGATGCCCATCAGCTCGAGCGCCTGCTGGGTCGTCGAGCCCATCGGGATCTGCCACGGATTGAACTCGGCGTACTCACCGCGCATCGTCACCAGCGTGAGGAACGGGAACTTGCACATCTCCAGCAGAGAGAACATGTTGACGCAGTTGCCGACTCCGCTGCTCTGCATGAGCAGGACCGCGCGTTGCCCGCCGAGCCAGGCTCCGCTGACGACGCCGACCCCTTCTTCCTCGGTGGTCAGAACGACGTCTTCGATGCTGGGGTCGGCGATCGCGGCCTGGATCGCGTACGAGTGGCCGGCGTCCGGGACATAGGCGATCTGCTTGACATCTCCCTCACGCAGAACGTCGAACACGGACTTCTGCCAGCCGGGTGCGCTGACTGTGGAATTCATGGGTGCTCCGATTCATTACGATGGGCTCCCATAGATCATGAAACAACATGCCAACATGTAGGTAATAACAACTATTGATGGCAATATCACGCTTTGTTTCACCCAGCAGCTGAGACGTTCGATCATTCTCGGCGGTCGGGGCACCGTTTCCGGTGGCGCCAAGGCACCAGAGGGAGCACGTGCATCGTGACTCCATTCTTGGGCAGTAAGTGAGCGTCTCCTCCGACGGAGACCGCGAACTCGCCACGACCTCGACTGATGATCCCTAGGGCGTCCGCGTCCGGTTCGAAGGCACCCGTGCAGTGCCGTCTAAAGCGAATGTAAGGAAAGCCGGACATCTCTTCCCTCTCGCTGTGGTGGCGACCACATTGGTTTCAGTGCCTATGCACGATCACAGCAGTCGAGGAAGGGACATCATGCGACACACGACTTCGAACCCAGCGTCGTCGACCGGCGAGAGGCGGGTTGTTGCGAACGTGGTTCGCGGCTGCATCGGGAACCTCGTGGAGTGGTACGACTGGTTCGTCTATGCGGCATTCAGTGTGTTCTTCGCGGCATCCTTCTTCCCGCAGAGCAGCACCACTGCCCAGCTGCTTTCCACGGCACTGGTTTTCGCCGTCGGATTCCTCATGCGACCGATCGGCGGCTACATCCTGGGCCGATACGCGGACCGCTACGGGCGGAAGAACGCGCTGACACTGTCGGTGCTCATGATGGCCGCGGGATCGCTGATCATCGCTGCGACACCGAGTTTCGAAGCGATCGGCATGCTCGCCCCGGCACTGCTGGTGACGGCGCGACTGATCCAGGGACTCTCCGTGGGAGGTGAATTCGCCTCCAGCGCCACGTATCTCTCGGAGGTCGCGACCCCCGGCCGCCGCGGCTTCTATTCGAGCTTTCAGTACGTGTCGATCATTCTGGGTCAGCTCGCCGCGCTCGGCGTCCAGATCATTCTGCTGCAGCTTCTCACCATGGACCAGATGCATGCCTGGGGTTGGCGCATTCCGTTCGTCATCGGTGCGGTCGCCGCGGTGACCGTGATGCTGTTCCGGCGAGGGATGGACGAGTCGGACCAGTACAAGGAGGAGGCGGCGGAGATCGCGGCCGAGAAGGCATCCGGCACGAAGCCGTCGGCCAAGCGCGGCACGCTGCGTCTGCTGCTGCAGTACCCGAAGCAACTCGCGATGGTCTTCGGCCTCGCCATCGGCGGTACGGTCGCGTTCTACACGTACACCACCTACCTGCAGAAGTACATGATCAACACCTCCGGGATCGCCCCGGAAACGGTGGCGTGGATCAACTTCGCCGCACTGTTCGTCTACATGCTTCTGCAGCCCGTGGCAGGACTGATCTCCGACCGCATCGGCCGCCGCAAGGTCATGCTGTTCTTCGGCATCGGCTCGACCGTGCTGACCGTGCCGATCCTGACCCTGCTCGGCCACACCACCAACGCGTTCGTCGCGTTCGGCCTGATGATGACCGGACTGGTCATCGTCACCGCCTACAGCGCACTGAGCGCGATCGTCAAGGCGGAACTGTTCCCGACGAAGGTCCGCGCACTCGGTGTCGGCCTCCCCCACGCGATCACCGCCGCCCTGTTCAGCGGCACCGCCGAGCCGCTCGCGCTCGCACTCAAGCAGGCCGGACACGAATCGGCATTCTTCTACTACGTCGTCGGCTGCTCCGCACTGACCCTGATCGCGGCACTGTTCATGACCAAGGGCAAGGGCGGCACCACCCTCGATCCCGCGACGAACGGCACCGCCCGCGACGGCCGCGAGGAGGATCGCGACGGCCGCGAACTCGAGCGTGTCTGATCTCTCCGCCTCCGGCATTGTTCCCCCGGCCCACCGTGGCCGGGGGACAATGCCGGTTATGCGCATCGCGGTGGTCGAGGACGACGACGGCGTCGGCAACGCACTCGTCGCGGGGCTGACCCGGCAGGCGCATCAGCCTGTGCGGATGAAGTTCGGGTCGGAACTGCTGTTGCACCACGGCGAGATGGACTTCGTCCTGCTCGATCTCGGGTTACCGGACCGCGACGGCCTCGAGGTGCTGCGTCAACTCCGCCAGGTCAGCACTGTCCCGGTCATCATCCTGACCGCCCGCGACGACGAGCGCTCGGTGGTGCGCGGGCTGCGCGGCGGCGCCGACGACTACCTGGTGAAGCCGGCGCGGATGTCGGAGCTGTTCGCGCGCATCGAAGTGGTGCGCCGGCGAAGCCTGACCGTCGAAGGCGGCGCTCCACGCGAGGTGGTCACCGGGGATGTCCGCGTCGACCTCGATTCGCGCACCGTCACCGTGGCGGGCACGGACGTGGACCTGACGTCGAAGGAATTCTCCCTTCTCGAGATTCTGCTCGAGAACCCGGGTGCGGCGGTCAGCCGTCAGCAACTGATGGATCGGGTCTGGGGTGACGCGTTCGTCGCGGTCTCCCGCACCCTCGACGTCCACATCGGCACCCTGCGGGCCAAGCTGGACCGGCCCGGGCTGATCAGCACCATCCGTGGTTTCGGCTACCGCTGGGTGTGCTGAAACGATATGCGCCGACGACTGCTCCTGATCCTCGCGATCCTCGGATCCTGCGCGGTCGCAAGTTTCGCGATTCCCCTCGCGATCGCGACCGCGGACTCGCGGACGCAGGAGTTCACCCTCGGCCGTGAGGGCGACATCCAGCGGTTCGCCGTTCTCGCCGAGGAGTACGTCAGAACCGGCGATCCCGCCAGGATCGCCGGCGAGGTCGAGGCGTACGACGACGTGTACGGCGAGGGCGTCCTGGTCGTCTCCACGCGCGGTGTGCCCACCCTCGGCGTGGGCCTCGACGGCAACGACCCCGGAATCGAGGCCGCGATCCGCAGCGGACTGCGCAACGAACGGGTCTCCACCGTCGACAGGCTGTTTCCGTGGAGCGACGACGAGGCGCTGTTCGTCAAACCGGTGGGATCGGGTGCACAGGTGAACGGCACCATCGTCCTGCGCGCCTCGACCGCGGAGGCCCGTTCCGACATCCTCCGGCAGTGGGCCGTGATCGCGGCCGGCGCAGTGCTGGCACTGCTCGCGTTCGGCCTGCTCGCAATCGCCCTGAGCCGCTGGGTACTCGGACCGCTCGCGAACCTGTCCACCGGAATCATGCAACTGATTCGCCGCATGCCCGACGCGAAGGAGCCGCCGACTTCCGAGCCGCCACCATCCGTCCTGCCCGCCACGGCCGCGGGCGGCCCGCCCGAGGTACGCCGGCTCGCGCATTCGTTCGACGTGATGTCCTCGGCCGTTCTCCGGGCCGCGGACGCACAGCAGCGTCTGATCGCCGACACCGCGCACCAGCTGCGGAACCCGCTTGCGGCGTTGCAGTTCCGCCTCGACCTCCTCGACGACGGGATACCGGACGACGCGCGCGAGGATTATCACAGCGTGACCGAGGAGGCCAAACGTCTGCAGACGATCCTCGACAGTCTGCTCTCCCTGGCCTCTGCCGAGACACCACGTTTCGGTGCCGGCCGGTCCGAGGCGAACTGCGATGCGTTGTCGGTGGTCGCCGACCGGGTCGACTTCTGGTCGGTGACGGCCCGGGAACGCGGTGCGCGGCTGACGACCGTCGCGGCACCCGACCTCGACCGTGTTCCGGTCGCGATCGCCGAGAACGATCTGTCCCAGGTGCTCGACGTGCTGATCGACAACGCATCCCGGTACGCGGGCCCGCATCCCACGATCGAGATCGGCGTCGGCGTGGAGCGGTCACCGGACCACCCTCGGGTGTGCGTGTGGGTAGCCGACGACGGCCCGGGCGTCCCGGCGGAACTGCGCGGCAAACTCACCGCCCGCTTCTTCCGGGCCAGCGATCAGGCCGGAACGGGACTCGGCCTGTCCATCGTCGAGGTCGTCGCCGCCGCGTACGGCGGCAGGCTCGCCATCGACGAGGCCCCCGCCGGTGGACTGCGCGTACGCTTGTGGCTCGAACCGCACGTGGAGACGCCCGACGATGATTAACCGGCGACAGTTTCTCGGCGGTGTGGCCGCAGCGGTCGCGCTGTCCGGTTGTGCCCGCGCGCAGCCGTCGGGGACGTACGAGATCGCGTCCGGTGAGCGCGACGGATTCCAGTCCGAGTTCGCGGAGTTGCTTGCGGATACCGCGGCCACGGAGGACGGGGATCTGCGATTGTCGGTGCGCTACACCACCGGTTCGCTGGAGAACCTGTCGCTGCTGGCGTCGGGCGAGGTGCTCGTCGGGCTGACGTTGGCCGACTCCGCTGTCCTGTCGGCCACCCCGATGCTCGCCATCGGCCGAGTGTACGAGAACTATCTCCAGTGCGCGGTGCCCGCGCGCTCACCGATTCGATCGATGAAAGATCTTCGCGGGCAGTCGATCAGTCTCGGCTCCCCGGGGTCCGGGACCGCGCAGACCGGACGGCGGGTGCTCGAGGCGAGCGGGCTGACCGTCGACGACGTCACGGTGCGCCCGGTCTCGCTCACCACCGTCCTCGACTCGCTGAGCGACGGCACGGTCGCGGCCGCGCTGTGGGCCGGGGGTGTGCCCACACCGGCGGCGGTACCGCGGCCCGGGCACGGTCCGGACGGGGGAATCCGGCTGCTCGACCTGTCCGCCGAGTACGTCGAGATGCGCAGGGTCTACGGTCCGATATACGAACCGGTTTCGGTCCCGGCCGGGACGTACGGGGACACTGCCGAGACCGCGACGGTGGGCGTTCCCAGCCTGCTCGTCGCGTCCCCGCAATTACCCGACGCCGTTGCCGGCGCGCTCGTGGATCTTCTCGTCGACAGGGCGCAGGACCTGATTCCCCCCGATACCGTCGGAGCTCAGTTCCTGGACGTCCGGTCGCTGATCCAGACGGCGGGCGTTCCGCGTCATCCGGGGGCAGTCGAGGCGTATCGACGCCATCACGGCTAGACGTTCGTCATGTACGGCCATAACGGCCGACCGTCGCGGATCGGCACCAACCTCAACTACATGTAAAAACTCGGGCCCACCCGATTGACTTGACCTCGCATCAGACTGCAAAATGGCCGTACATTTCGAGGAAGGCTGACTCCATGGCACCGCAGACCGCCCTACCGCTCGCGGGGATCACCGTTGTGAGCATCGAACAAGCCGTTGCCGCACCCTTCGCGACGCGGCAACTGGCCGATCTCGGCGCCCGGGTGATCAAGGTCGAACGTCCCGATACCGGCGACTTCGCGCGGCGGTACGACGAGACCGTGCACGGCGAGTCGAGCTATTTCGTCTGGCTCAACCGTTCCAAGGAATCGCTGACCCTGGATCTGAAGTCCGACGAGGGCCGCGACATTCTCGAAAAGCTGTTGAGTACAGCCGATGTCTTCGTGCAAAACCTGGCTCCGGGTGCGGCGGCCCGGATGAATCTCGACGCCCAGTCGCTCCAGCAGCGCTACCCCACCCTGATTCCATGCGACGTGTCCGGGTACGGCAACACCGGCCCCTGGGCGGATCGCAAGGCCTACGACATGCTCGTCCAGGGCGAATCCGGCCTGATGTCGCTGACCGGTCCCGACGATTGCCCGTCCAAGGCGGGGGTGTCGATCGCGGATATCGCCGCCGGCATGTACGCCTACAGCGGGATCATGTCCGCGCTGTACGCCCGCGCGACCACCGGCACCGCCCGCGCCGTCGAGGTCGCGTTGTTCGAGGCGCTCGGCGAATGGATGGGATCGCCCGCCTATTACACCGAATACGGCGGCCGGCAGCCGAGCCGCGTTGGAGCGCAGCACGCGACGATCGCCCCGTACGGTCCGTTCCCCACCGCCGACGGCACGGTCCTGCTGTCGATTCAGAACGAGCGCGAATGGTCCGCATTCTGCGCCGAAGTCCTCGGCGACGAATCGATCGCGACCGACCCGCGTTTCTGCCGCAACTCCGCGCGGGTGGAGCACCGCGAGGAATGCAACGCGCTGATCTCCGAGCGGACGCGTCTGCTCAGCACCGATGATGCACTCGCCCTGCTCGACAAGGTGTCGATCGCCAACGGGAGACTGGGCTCCGTCTCGGACTTCCTGTCGCACCCCTCCCTGGCAGGCCGTGAGCGGTGGCGTGAGGTGGATACACCGGGCGGCCCGGTTCGGACGCTGATGCCGCCGGCGAACCTCAGTGGCGTGGAACCGCGGTTCGATCCGGTCCCGGCTCTGGGTGCGCACACCGATGCCATCCTGGGAGAGCTCGGCTACACCGATGAGGGTATCTCCAAATTGCGCACCGCAGACACGGTCTGAGGTCCGACAGTGTTCCGAGCAGTGGCGTCCGACGGAACCCCGATCGCGTACCAGGAGTCCGGCGCCGGACCCCCGCTGCTGCTGCTCGCCGGTCAGGCCAACAACCATCACTGGTGGGATCTCGTACGCACGGACTTCGACAGCCACTTCCGTACGGTCACGGTCGACTACCGCGGAACCGGATCGAGCGGAAAACCCGAGACCGATTACAGCACAGAGCTGTTCGCCGAGGATACGATGTGCGTGCTGGACGCGCTCGGCATCGAGACCGCGCACGTCTACGGAACCTCGATGGGAGGCCGGGTAGCGCAGTGGGTCGCCGCGCGTCACCCCCACCGGGTCCGCGCCCTGATTCTCGGCTGCACTTCCCCGGGCGGAACCCATGCGGTGGAGCGAAGCCGCGAGGTGCGCGAGAGCCTGGCGCAACCCGATCCCGAACGGTCACGCCGCGCGCTACTGGAATTGATGTACACGGACGACTGGCTCAGTCGAAATCCAGCCACCTACAACACCCTCGGTGACCCCGACATGCCCGCGCATGCCAAGCTCGCGCATTTGCGGGCCAGCAACGGCCATGACGCTTGGGATGCGCTGCCCTCGATCAACGCGCCGACTCTCGTCCTGCACGGGACCGACGACCTCCTCTCCCCGGTCGACAACGCGCCGCTACTCGCCGAACGGATCCCGGACGCGCGCGTGCAACTGCTCCCGGGCGCGCGGCACGCCTACTTCGAGGAAGAGCGCTCCGTCGCGGGGGCCGCGGCGATCGGCTTTTTCACCGAACGCTGAGTATCCGCTCACGAGGCGACGAGGTGAATTGAGGCGGGTTGGTCGCCGGCTCCTCGCACGCAGTCGGCGGCGGCCTACTCCACCGGACGCGGCATTCTCCTTTGTAATAGCCAACTCCATTACATATCATCCACTGATGACCCAAGCGGCGAGTATCGGGAAGGTAGGCCGTCGGTGGACGTCAAGCAGTTGACCGCACTGGTCGCCGTGGCGGATGCCGGGAGCGTGACCCGCGCCGCCGAACTCCTCCACCTGGTTCAGCCTGCGGTGACGCGCCAAATACACACGCTCGAACAGGAACTGGGCGTTCCACTGTTCGAGCGTAGCCGTGCGGGAATGGAATTGACCGAGTCCGGTCGGCTCATGCTCGAACGCGCTCGCAGAGTGTTGTCCGAACTCGAGCGTGCGCGGGCCGAGATTCGCCCCAATCCGGGAGTACTGCAAGGCATCGTGACTGTCGGACTACTTGCCTCCACGGCCGAACTTCTCGCCGAGCAACTCGTCACGACCGTGTTGCAGGAACACCCGGCGGTCCGATTGCGCATCGTCTCCGGCTACGCCGGGCACGTGCGGCAGTGGCTCGATGCCGGCGACATCGATCTGGGTCTGCTCTACAACGTGAAATCCGCGTCCACGCTCAATGTACGACCCCTCCTCGCCGAGAAGCTGTGGGCAGTGGCACCACCCGACAGCGGGCTGGACATCGGACGACCGGTCACTCTCAACGAAGTGGCCTCCCATCCGGTCGTGATGCCCAGTGCGCCCCACGGAATTCGGACACTCGTCGCAGCGGCCTGCACGAGACTCGACATCGGTCTGAACATCGTCGTCGAAACCAACGAGGTGGGCGTCCAGAAGAGACTCGTCCGAGCTGGTCACGGCTGGACGATTCTGCCGGGCATCGCCGTTGCAGATGATGTAGGCGCCGGCCTGCTCAGCGCAGCACCCTTGCATTCTCCGGCAGTCGAGCGCACCGTCGCGCTCGCCCTACCGAGCACCCCGAAGATTCCGCCCGCGGTACACGCGGTCGCCGATCTGCTCGTTCACCAGATGCGAGAAGCCGTCGACCGCGGCGATTGGCCGTCCGCGCACTGGATGCTCGACAAATAGCCGGCGCGAATCAAAGCCCGCCTCGCGACACCAGCTGCGAAACGATGACGTTCCGCTGGATCTCGTTGGTGCCCTCACCGACGATCATCAGCGGCGCATCCCGGAAATACCGCTCCACGTCGTACTCGGTCGAATAACCGTAACCACCGTGAATCCGAACAGCATCGAGGGCGATGTCCATCGCCACCTCCGACGCATACAGCTTCGCCATCCCCGCCTCCATGTCACACCGGTCGCCGCTGTCGTACTGCTCGGCCGCATGCCAGGTCAGCTGCCGGGCCGCCGTCAGCTTCGTCGCCATGTCCGCCAGATAGTTGCCGATCGACTGATGCTTCCAGATCGGCTGACCGAAACTCTCCCGCTGCTGCGCATAGGCGAGCGAATCCTCGAGCGCCGCCGTCGCCACACCCAACGCCCGGCACGCCACCTGAATCCGTCCGGTCTCCAGCCCCTTCATCATCTGACCGAAACCCTTCCCCGGCGCGCCGCCGAGGATCGCCGTCGCCGGGATCCGGTACCCATCGAACGACAGCTCACACGTCTCCACACCCTTGTAACCGAGCTTGGGCAGATCCCGCGACACCGTCAGACCGGGACCGTGCTCGACCAGCACAATGGAGATCCCCCGATGCTTCGGGGTCGCCTGCGGGTCGGTCTTGCACAGCAACGCGATCAACCCGGACCGGCGCGCGTTGGAAATCCACGTCTTCGCCCCGGAGATCACCAGATCGTCACCATCCGCCTTCGCGGTCGTCGACATGGCCTGCAGATCCGAACCGCCACCGGGCTCGGTCAACGCCATCGTCGCCCGGATCTCACCGGTCGCCATCCTCGGCAGGTACTGCCGCTTCTGCTCCTCCGTGCCGTACAGCGACAGCAACTTCGCCACGACCGTGTGCCCACCCATCGCCCCGGCCAGGCTCATCCACCCACGGGCCAGCTCCTGCGTCACCCGCGCATAGCAGGGCATCGACACCGGCGATCCGCCGTACTCCTCCGGGACCGCCAGACCGTAGATCCCGATCTGCTTCATCTGCTCGATCCACTTCTCCGGGTACTCGTTGGCGTGCTCGACCGCCTGCACCGTCGGCTTCACGTCACGATCGATGAACGCGCGCACCGTCTCGACCAGGTACGACTCTTCGTCGTTCAGCTTGCCCATGAATCCACCTCACACTTTCCGCAACATTTGTACGGCCATATTCCCGAATATGGCCGCTTCGGTCAAGCCTGCGTGTGAGGTCACCCCGCCATCGAGAGTCGCGGTCCAGGCCAGATCGCTACCAACCTTGCTGCTCGAGGGCACAGAATGAGAAAAGTGGCACCCGTGAACGCAACGCTCGTATTTACAGTCCCTTCACAAACCGAGCCGGGGGGATTGGCTCGATTCCCGTCGGCCTCTCACCGTACGGCGCCGATGCTGTCAGGGCAGATTCGTCGCCCGCGGCGTCGTGAAGCGGGACTGGAGGCCAATGAGGACGAGGTCGAGACCGTCGTCGAGAAGCGCCTCGCCGTCGTAGTGCGCCAACTCGGAAGCGAGACCGCGCAATTGGGGGAATCGCTTGCGCGGCAACCGGTGCAGACCGAGCCGGAGGACGTCTTCGGATTCCTCCGGGTCCTCGACCAGTTCCTGCAACTCGTCGAGGATGTGCCCTTGCAGGAATCCGAAGAAGAGCCGATAGGCGCGCAGCGCATCGCGCGGGGCGAATCCGGTGCGGACGAGGAGTTCGAGGAAATCTTCCAGCGGTCGCAGCGTCCCTACAGGCCGCAGGGCCAACGGAGTGGACAGCGGTCGGGTCACCAGCAGCGGGACCACGTGCGGGTGCGCGAGGGCGAGATTGCGGTAGTTGTGAGCCAGCCCCCGCAATTCGGTGGCCCAGTCCGAGGCGTCGGGATCGATGACGAGCTCGCTCAGGACCAGTTCCACGACGCCGTCGAGCAACGCCGCCTTGTTGCGGGCGTAGCGGTAGAGGGTCATCGCCTCACGGTCGAGCGCCTGCGCCAGCCTGCGCATCGACAGCGCCTCGACTCCCTCGGCATCGACGATGTCCAGGGCGGTGATCAGTACTCGTTCGGTGGTCAGGCGGGTGCGTCCCGTGGAACCCGTCTCCGTACCCGGCCCGGCCGTCTCAGCGCGCCCCATGTGGTCGCCCCTAACTCGATGTGCCTGCCGCTACCGGTCGAAACCAAACTTACACCCAAAGCTTGCACTGTAGGCACTGCTACGTATACTTACGGTGTATGGGTTCGCTCCAGCAGAGGGTCGCACTCACCACACGTCAGCTCGTTCGAGACGACGTCTGCGGTGATCCGATCCGGAATCGGGCGCCCAACCGAAGGAGTCATCCATGATCTCCACTGAACCTCGTTCTACCCGTCCCCTCTCCGTCGCGAAATCGCGCACGGCCGTCCTGGCCTGGGGCTGAAATCCGCACCCTCGCAGCCGAGGTCGCGCACGCGGCCCGTCCTCGGACATCCGAGTCCGTCGTACCCGCGCTCCGTCAGAACCTGGCACAGGGTAACGACCCGGCGGCGACGGCGCCGTTATGTCTGGTCGATGTGCCGGGCGTGCGAACCGTCCTCGACGTCACCGTGCTCGCCGCCCTCGTCATCGTCCTGACCGTGCTGGTGTCGTTGACGACTGCCGTCGCCGGTGCCGCCGTGGCGGCGGGAGCGGCAGTCGCCGTCCGACGCGTTCTGCCCTCCGGTATCGAAACTTGATGCTGAGAAAGGTCTTTCATCATGTGGCTTCTCCTCGCCCGCCGGTTCCGTCGGCTTGCGTTGGTCCTTCTCCTTCTCCCCCTCGTCGCGGCGGTGCTGTCGCGGCTCGGCAGCTACCTCGAGCATCGCGCCGGCGGGCCTACCCGCACGTCACAGGGCATGCTCGCACTCTCCCGGTTCGTCCGCCGTCGAAGCGCTCGGAACGACACCGACCAGTCCTGATCCTCATCCGAACCTCGGAGCACCCATGAACATCGTCACCGCGCTGCCCATCGTCGTGCTGCGCATCCAATACAGGATCGTCCGCATCCCCCTGACGCTGATCGACGACGAACTCCTGTCCCGCGTGGCCCCAGAGGGTCCGGCCCGACGGCTGTACCAGCGAAGTCTCGGCCTGCTCGACGGCGTCGTCGAAGCCCTCCTCGGCGAGGCCCGCCCGGCTCGGCCGGATGCGCCCGACGAGACGCACGACGTCACCGTCGAATATCGGAGCGAGGGCGCGGCCACGGAACGGGATACCCCCGTCCTGCGCCGTGATCACCGGGAAAATCCCGAGCTCAACGCGAAGGCCGCGAGAAGGCTCGACAGCGATCTCACCGCCGAACAGATCGCGCACATCCCCGCCACAGAGCGGCCGACACCGGATGCTCTGGCACGACTCGCGGACGCCGCAGCGGCGACTCCCGACACCGACATCACACCCGAATTGGCACACCGGGCGGAGGAACTCTCCCACACCGAAGCCACACCACCCAGCATTGCGCCGATTCCGGACGACCCCGGGTTCGTCCCGACCTCCGAGAACCGCTGACTCTCGACCGCCTCTCACCGAAGGAACCACCGATCTATGTCGACGTCCCGTCTTGTCCCGGCCACCCCAACCCGAACGGGTGGATCGATGAGCACCGAAGAGATCAAAGCCCATCTCGCTTCGATGTTCGCCGACGACGACACCGATGACCGAACCACCGAGCACATCGAATAGTGCCCAATGCCCGCCGAAGGGACCGAACGAATGAGTACGCTCACCGCCTCGCCACCCGACCGCACGTCCACCGAGACCGCCGTGACCGCCGTGACCGCCGAGACGTTGCGGTGGCGCGCGGGTCGGCCGAAAGCATCGCGGAACCGCGACAATTACGAGGACGTACTCGAACTGTTCTCCGCGATGGCAACGCTCCCCGACACCGACCGCGACCGTATCCGGTTGCGTGCGAACATCATCGAACGGTGCCTGCCGCTGGCAGCGCACATCGCACTCAAGTTCCGTAACCGCGGCGAAGCCGGTGAGGACCTCGAGCAGGTAGCCCGACTCGCGCTCGTCAAGGCTGTCGACCGTTTCGACATTCAGCAGGGCACGATGTTCGTCGCTTTCGCGGTGCTCACCATCACCGGCGAGATCCGTCGCCACTTCCGCGACACCGGCTGGACGCTGCACGTTCCCCGCCGACTGCAGGAACGCCACCTCGCACTCACCGCCACCACCACCGAACTGAGCACCTCTCTCGGACGCGCACCGACGGCCCGCGAACTTGCGGACGCATTGTCGCTGACCGTCGAGGAGGTGGCGGAGGGATTGCGGGTCGCCGACGCGTATCAGACGCTGTCGACCGACTTCCCCATCGGCGATGGCACCGACTCCACACTGGTCTCGGACACCGTCGGTGCCGTCGACCCTGCACTCGACCGGGTCGACGTACAGATGTCGCTGCGACCGATCATCGCGAAGTTGCCGGACCTCGACCGCACCGTATTACTGCTGCGCTTCTACGAGAACCTCACCCAAACCCAGATCGCCGCCCGCATCGGTGTCTCCCAGATGCAGATCTCGCGGATCCTCGCCCGCACCCTCGCGACCCTGCGCACCCAACTGGCCTGACCGACGGAGGTCCGTCCGGACGGCACGCCCCGACGTGTGATGCCGCTTACTCCTCGTCGAATCCATTGAGTCTTCAATCAGAGTCTCGATACGATCGACATCGCACCTCGCCACCTCATGTCCCCCTCGGCGACGGTGTGGAGGCACCCATGACCGGTGCCTTTGTCACCGATGTCGAGCCCAGGCATCAGCGCACCGACCCGGCGGCCTCCCGCCGCGGCCTCGTTGTGTACCGGCCGCGGAAATCTCGAAGTGCCCCCGCCCGTCGCTGATCGTGCCTGCATGCCTCCACGGCACCCAGCGAAGTGCGATATGTCGAGGGGTCATGTCGCACAACAACTCCGAAATCGCGGCCGGTGCGCTTCGCATTCACTGCTCTCGCCGGAAAGACGATGATGAACACGTTTGCATCCCGACCGACCGCACCGACCCAGGTCTCCGCATCGGACTGGCAAGACCGCGGATCCTGCCGCGGCACCGACACCGACATGTTCTTCTCCCCCGAGGGTGAACGCGGACACGCCCGCGCCCGACGTGAACGCGCCGCCAAACAAATCTGTCAGGACTGCCCGGTGCTCACCGAATGCCGCACCCACGCCGTCACCGCCGCCGAACCCTATGGAATTTGGGGCGGGTTGTCCGAAACCGACCGTAACCGTCACAGGCGACGTACCGGACGCGCTTTCCGCCAACCCCGCGACCAAGTGGCAACCCCTCGAGCCCACACCGTTGAAAACTGATCGCGGGCGTCGGCCCAGGACGGGCTGCAGGTGTCAGTCGACTTGCCGTCCGATGCGTCGATACACATCCGGTCGCTGCTTCTTGAACCAGTACCCGAGGGTGATACCGACTGTGATGATGACGATCAGGGCTACCGCGCACACGGTTCCGATGATCGAACTGCCGAGCATCAGGTCGAGATTTGTCAGGGCGAAGTAGAGAACCGCGCCGAGACCGACGAAGGCGAGAACCGGTGCCAGCCATGTGCGCCATACGTTCTCGCGATGGCCGGGATTCTTCCTGAAGAAGAGGATCACGGCAGCGCAGGTGCCCAGGAGCAGTGGCAGCATGCAGATTGTGCCGAAGCCTCCGGCGGCGCCGTAGATGAGGACGGCGTCCCTCGTCGACGCGATGGTCGTGAGGTAGACGGCGAGGCAGACACCGATACTGGTCAGGGTTGCGACGTACGGGGATCCGAGCTTCGGGTGAACGCGTCCCAGCGCCGCCGGGAGAACGCGGTCGTGGCCGAGGGTGTACATGTATCGCACGGACGCGCCCTGAACGGAGTTCGCCGCCGCGAGTTGGCTGGTGACCAGCAGGACGGACACCAGGGTCGGGACGAACCCACCCATGTACGTTTCGACGGTGCCGAAAAACGAGTCGACGGGTGCGGTACGGGCGTCCTCGACGACCTGGGACGGACCGACCGCGATGATGTAGGCCCAAGCGGCCAGGGCGAAGAAGAGCGTCGTGAAGGTGATGGCGCCGTAGGCGGCGCGGGGCACGGTCGTCTCCGGATTGCGAGCCTCTTCGCGGAAGACTGCCATCGACTCGAGACCGATCATCGTGGTCAATGCGAACAGCACGGCCAGGCCCGGACTTCCGGATAGGAACTCCGACGGCGCAAAAGATTGCGGTGAGTATCCTTCCGGGCCGCCCTTGATCATCACGAGCGCCTGATAGGCCGCGACGATGATGATCTCGAGTACGACGCCGACGGCCACCGCTTTTGCGGACAGGTCGACGCGGAGCAGGTTGAGCAGCGTGACGATCGCGAAGCCGACGAGTCCCCACACCTGCCACGGCAGCAGCGTCGTACCGATCAGTTGCTGGGCGAGATTCTGGCTGATCAGGCCGAAGTAGACGTAGCCGGCGACAGCCAACGACAGGTACGCGAAGGTGGCGAGCAACGAGCCTGCCAGGGCTGCCGGTTTTCCGATGCCTTCGGCGACGTAACAGTAGAACGCGCCCGGACTCTTCATGTGGCGGCTCATGGTCAGTGTGCCGACCTGGAATAGCAGGAAGAGACCGCCCGCTGCGAGGAAGGCAACCGGCGCACCGATGCCGTTGCCGAAGGCGATGACGGGTTGCAGCCACCCGGCCAGCACTGCGAGCGGCGCGTTGAACGCGACGAAGATGAAGCCGAGGGTGACGGCGTTCAGCGTGCGAGGTAGGCGATCGGGCTGGTCCGACCCGGTGGCCGGCACGGGATCGGCTCCCTTCGCGGCGGTGGATATTTCATTCATCTGTCGACACACTCCAGAGTGGATGGCAGTGGTGGGAGGCGGGGTGTCCCGCGTTTGCGAGGGTTGGTCATCGGTTGCTGCGAACTGTCGCCGCGACCATGCGCGAGGCGCGCTGGGCCTCGGTGAGTAGGGCGGTGACGCCGGTGGCGTGGCCTCCGGGTTGCCTCCTCGAGTGTGATCTGCGACTCGTCCTGCGGATGACGCTAGGCCCCTTCCGACTCCGCGTCAACAACTGGATCAAACTTTATTATTTAAATCTCGAATTTTATGATCGTGGGCGCACAATCCGCGGCGCCAACTCGGACGAGCACGCCCGCCACTCACGTGTCCACAGGTAGCGGCCGCGGTCAGCGACTTCGACGGGGGTTGACGCACCGATTCGTCGCTCATACGCTGTTGTAAATATTTAAATTTGACTCCGTTGGGTTCGCCCCGACGAGTCGACTCATCCGAGGAGAGCGCTCTTGTCCGAGAACGTCACAGTCCCCCGCTTCAACGTGCACACCACCGACTGGACTCCGCTGCCCGAACTGGGCGGGCACGAGGCGATCCTCTACAAGTCGGAAGACGGACGCCGGCTGGCGGGCAGCTTCCGCGAGTCGGGCAGGCACACCATGAAGATGCCCTTCGACGAGTTCATCTACGTGGTCGCGGGGAGCACGAGGATCACGGTGGAGGGAGAGGACCCCTTCGACCTCGGCGTCGGCGATTGCTGCTACCTGAAGGAAGGCATGGAGGTGACATTTGAGCATTCGGAAGACTTCCACGACGTCACTGTCTTGATCTCGGATCAACCCATCGAGTACTGAGGATCGGACTTCGCGCTCTGTCGTCGTGTTCGTTGTGTCGAGTGGACAGAGGTGGCCGATCTTCATGCATGCAACCATGTTTCTCGACGCCCAATCGACTCAGGGGGATTAAGTGCCATTCGCCGTTGCGGACATGCTTTTCGGCAACATGCCGTCATCGGACCTGTCCGATACGGTTGTACGGAGAATTCGTGCGGCCATCGGACTCGGCCTGCTCAAGGACGGGCAGAAACTTCCGAAGGAAGCGGAACTGGCGAAGCGCTTCGGGATCTCGTCCTCCACGTTGCGAGAAGCACTCGGCGTGCTGCGCACCGAAGACCTGATCGAGACCCGCGCCGGCAAATACGGCGGCAGTTTCGTCAAGCATCCGAAGGAAATCGCCTCGCTCGCACGCGACGAGCTCACCCGCATGTCGTTCACCGAGCTGCGCGATCTGGGAGACTGGCGTCAGATGCTGGTGACACAATCGGCCGGCTTCGCTGCACGCCGAGCGTCGGCAGCCGACGTCGCCCGGCTCGCCGGCTACGCCGATCAGGTCGCCGCAGCGCACACCGCCGAGCAGGCCCGCCGGGCGCACGGACGATTTCATCTCGTACTCGCGGCCGCCGGGCAGTCGATGCGCCTGAACAAGGCCGAATTCGTCATGCACGAAGAGCTCGACTGGCTGTTCGGCCTCGTACTCGACACCGACGAGAAACGACAGCTCAATGCCGACGAGCTACGCGCGATCGTCGAAGAGGTGCGCGCACAGAACGCCGAACGGGCAAGCGCATCCGCGGCGCGGCACTCGATCAACCTCGTCGAGGAACTGGCACGTCTGCGCCTGGACATCATTGCCGCCCGGCAGTCGGCCAGCCCAGCCGAATCCGGGGCGAAGGATGCACAATCCCTGGCCACGGAGATCGGTCACTTCACGGAAGGGCTCGTCGACCAACTCCGCACATTGGCGACGACCGCCGCGCCCATCCTCGGCGAGGGCACGGACGAACGAAAGATCCGCGCTCGGATCTCGTTGTCGATCATGGTGTTGTTCGAAGACGTGCCGTCCTACATCCAGGGACTCGGAATCAACGCGGACGTCGGTGTCGTGCCCGAGCACCCGTACTGGATCAACTGGTGGCGGCCCTCCGGACAGGAGTTGGTGGAAGACACCTCGCACGTGATGGACCCCAACGACGAGAACTTCTACGACTACGAGGCGCGGGAATACATGGCGCATCCCCGCGAGCACCTGGAGGAGTGGGCCGCCGGACCCTATGTGGACTACGGCGGGGTGAACGATTACGCGATCACCATCTCCGCACCGATCGTCTATCACGATCGGTTCCTGGGAGTCGCGGCGGTGGACGTCCTCGTTGCCGATCTCGAACACCGGTTTTCGTCGTGGCTCGCCGCGATCCAGGAAACCTGCGTGCTTCTCAACGCCGAGAATCGCGTCGTGATCTCCAATTCGGCGGGCTACAACGTCGGCGACGTGGTGAAGACGGCGCCGAGCGATCGGGTGGTACCGCTCAACTGCCTCGGCTGGTCCGTGATGACCAACCACTCCCGGACGAATGCCGCGGCGCCGCTCTCCAATCCGGTGCCGGAGATTGCCTGACACGGAGGCAGTCCCGCGTTCCTCACAAGGCGCCCCCGGGTGTCAGCCCTCCACGGGTGTGGAGGGCGATTCGCGATATGCGGTCACGTCCAGTTCGACCCGGAACGGCGGATACAGCCCGACCTGGAAAGTCGTGCGGGCGGGTGGCTGCGTGCGGAAAACCTCGGACCACACCTGGTTGTAATCCGGGAAGAAGCTGAGATCGGCAAGGTAGCAGGTGACCTTGACGATGTCGGACATGGTTGCGCCCGCGGCCGCCAAGTGCGTGCGCACATTGGCGAAGGCGGCGTGCATCTCGTCCTGTATGCCGCCGGTGACCGGTTGCCAGTCCGCATCGACGCCGACCTGGCCGGACAGGACGATCCAGGGTCCCGCTGTGACGAAAGGCGGTGCGGGCAGCGGTGTCGTCGAGTTCTTCATTCGTGTCCTTCGTACCGGGGGTGAGTGAGGCGGGCACTGCTCGGCGCCGCGGAGCACACCCCGGCCTCACTCGTGTGGCGCGGTGAGGCCGGGGCAGCGTAGCGGCACCTAAGGAGCTGCGGTGACCGCTCCGAACACGGCCCGCAGCGCGGTGAGCCGCTCGGCAAGCTCGCCGACTTCCTTCTCGGACGGCATCAGATACGGTGCGCGCACGTCACCCACCGCGAGACCCTCGAGGCCACATCCGGCTTTGCACAGCGCCACGTAGTTGGGCGACTGCTCCATGAAGCGGAGGAAGGAACGCAGTTCGCGCCACAACTGCTGAGTCCGTTCGTCGTTCGGTGCGGTGCGGAGCCGGTCGATCATCTGAACGACCACGTCGGGGATGAAGCTCGCGGCCCCGAAGACGGCTCCGTTCGCGCCGCCGGCGATCGCATAGGGCAGGAAGGAATCCGACCCGACGAAGACGTCGAGGCCGCCGGACGACGGCAGCAGCAGGTCGCCGAGCAAGGTCGTATCGCCCGAGCTGTCCTTGATGGCGCTGACGTTCGGCAGTACCGCGAGCTGTCGTACCTGCTCGATGGTGAGGATGCCGGCCGGGGGCGTGTTGTAGATCATGATCGGCAGATCCACACCGGCGGTGACGTGTTCGTAGAACCGGAAGCGCTCGGCCCAATTGATCGGTTCCCCGAACGGGGAGGCGACCAACAGTCCGAAGGCCCCGATCTGCTGGGCGTGCCGGCTCAGCGCGATGGTGTCGCGGGTGGCCAGGGCTCCGGTCTGGACGACCACCGGTACCCGGCCGGCGACCAGTCGGATCGTTTCCTCCGCGAGGGCGCGTCGCTCGTCCAGCGACAGGGCCCCGAATTCGCCGGTGCCGCCGCCGATCACGAGTCCGGACACCCCGGCGCCGACGTGACGTTCGATCAGCTGCCCGAGCGCGGGAACGTCGAGTTCGTCGTCGTGCAGCGGGGTGACGAGTGCGGGCAACAGGCCCGTCGGCCACGAGGTGGATGCGCTCACTGGGTGATCTCCTCATCGAGCTGGTGGATGGTCTGACGGGCGCGACAGAGAAAGTCGAAATCGCATCCGGTGTCGGTCTGAGTAACGGTCTGCGCATACAGACGGGCGAACCCGCGCTCGGGCACCTTCGGGGCCGGGGCGCTCGACGCGGCGCGGCGGGCGTCGAGATCCGCGTCGGAGACCTCGACGTCGACCCGCCGACGGGGGACGTCGAGGTTGATGATGTCCCCGGTGCGGACGAGCCCCAACGGGCCGCCCACCGCGGATTCGGGGGCGACGTGCAGGACAGCGGTCGCCTTGACGGTGCCGCCCATCCGGTTGTCGGAGATCCGCACCATGTCGGTGACTCCCTGCCGGAGCAGCTTGCCCGGGACCGGGATGCGGCCGTACTCGGGCATGCCGACCGCGCCTCGCGGGCCCTGGCCGCGCAGGACGATGACGTCGTCGGCACGGATGTCGAAATCGGGGTGGTACAGCTTCTCCTGCAGTTCTTCGTTGCTCTCGAACACCACCGCGCGGCCGCGGTGCACCAGGAGTTCGGGGGTGGCGACGCCGGTGCGGACGATGGCCCCGTCGGGGGCGATGTTCCCGCGAACCACCGCGAATCCGCGCGGCGCGGCCACCGGATTGTCCAGTGTTCCGATGACGCGGGAGTCGGTGATCTCCGCATCCCTGATCGCTTCGCCCAGCTTGTCACCGGTGACGGTGAGGACGTCGCGGTGAATGAGGGGGCCGAGCGCGTCGAGCAGGGCGGGCACGCCGCCTGCGTTGAAGAAGTCGTTCATGTAGAACTCGCCGGAGGGCTTCAGGTTCAGCAGTACCGGCGTGTCGGCGGAGATTTCGTCGAACCGCTCGAGGCGCAGATCGACGTCGAGGCGGCCCGCGATTGCGAGCAGGTGAATCACCGCATTGCTGGAGCCGTCGACGGTCGCGAGTGCCCGGATGGCATTGTCGAAGGCGTCGGCGGTCATGATCTGCGAAGGGCGGACGTCGTCGGCCACCAACCGCATGATGTGCTCGCCGACGTCGCGGCACATCGCCAGCCGTCGCGAATCCACGGCGGGAATCGCGGAACTGCCGGCCGGCGCCATGCCGAGGGCTTCGGCGATGGTGGTCATCGTCGCGGCGGTGCCCATGGTGCTGCAGTGACCGGGGGTCCGTTCGAGGGACGACTCGAGGCAGTTGAGGGCGCATTCGTCGATCTCGCCGCGATCGAGCGCATCGAACGCCTTGTGCATGTCCGACCCGGATCCGACATCGCGGCCGCGCCAGAAGCCGCTGAACGAGGGACCACCGGGCAGGATGATGGCGGGCAGATCCAGGGAGCCCGCGGCCATCAGCATCGCGGGGATCGTCTCGTCGCACGCCCCGAGGAGCACCAGTCCGTCCATCGCGTAGGTGGTGGCCGTCTGCTCGATCTCCATGGCCAGCAGATTGCGGTGCATGAAGGACACCCCGATCGGCCGGGCGGTGTCGGCGCCCATGGTCATCGTGTTGAAGACGCGGGGCAGCCCGCCCGCCTGCAGGATCGCCTCCTTCACCGCGGTGATCATGCCGTCGAAATGAGTGTGGCAGCGGTTGTAATCGCTGGTGTTGTTGCAGATTCCGATGATGGGTTTGGCGTAGTCCTGCTCACGCAGACCCTGCGATTTGAGTGCCGCGCGTTGCAGGAACCCGTTGATCCCCGTCATCTCTGTCCAGTTCACGCTGCGCAACCGGTGCGTGTCGTCCGTCATGATGTGTCCTTCGAAAATGTGGTGTGTCAGTGCGCGCGGGGGTCACGAAATAGCTTCTCGCGTTCCATGACGGGATCGAGGATCCCGGTGCCGAATTCCTCCGCGAACTCGTCGGCCTTCGCGGGGTGGCGGCGGTTGACCGGGTACGACAGACCGGCCAGCACTTGCGGCGCCATGTAATACGCGGCACTGACGAGCACGGCACAGAGATGAAATTCCTCCGGGCTCTCGCTCGCGTGCTTCTCGACGCTGTCCCAGCGAATGTCGGACGGCAGCGATTCGATGGCGCGCTGAATCGACTTGTCCTCGTATCCACATGCCCTCACCGCGGTGCGGAGCAGTCCCTCGAAAGAGGGCAGACTGCGCACGCTCGGCATGCTCTCGGTGCCGGGTATCAGAACCTCGGCCAGCCGGGTGCACCGTTCGACGTCGTCTGCGTGCAGTTCCAGCGTGCTCACGCCGGCACCTCCTGCGCCTGGGCGGTGTCGGCGATGTGCTCGGCGGTCCGCAATGCCAGCGCCGCGATCGTGGCGGTCGGATTCATCGCGCCACTGGTGACCATGACACTACCGTCGACGATGAACAGATTGGGCACGTCGTGACTGCGTCCGAACCCGTCGACCACCGAGGTGGCCGGGTCGTTACCCATCCGAGCGGTACCGAGGATGTGACCCGGCGCCTCCCGCCAGAGGTCGCGCGTGAAGATGTGCGCCGCCCCGGCCGCTTCGTGCATCTCCCGCTGCCGGGCCAGGGAGAAGTCGAGGTTCTTCTGCGTGTTCTCGCTGATGCGGTAATCGATCTTGGGTGCGGGCAGTCCGTCGCTGTCGGTGAGCACCGAATCGAGAGTGACCCGGTTCCGTTCCTCGGGCAGATCCTCGATGTTGCCGGCCCAGTTGAGGGCATGCCCGGCGAACTTGTCGAGGTTATGGACGGCGTCACCCCAGCGCTGGTCGAAGGGCTGGTCGTCGAACATCTCCAGGATGTGCTGGACACCCGGCAGGGGCATCAGGTTGGCCTTCGATCCTCGGTAGAACCCCCGTGCGAGGTCGGTCTCGTAGAACTCGAGCGAGTAGAGCAGCTGACCGGCGGGACCCTTCCACGACTCGACGTCCTCGTCGTACAGTCCGATGGCGGCGTTGTTCGGATGCAGCATCAGGTTCTTGCCCACCAATCCGGACGAGTTGGCGAGGCCGTCGGGGTGCCGATCCGACGCCGACAGCAACAGCAGGCGTGAGGTGCCGATACCGTTGGCGGCCATCACGACCGCGTTGGTGCGCTGGCGATGTTCGCGTCCCTCCCGGTCGATCCAGACCACCGCGTTGGCCCGGCCCTCGGAATCGACCGCGACCTGGTGAACGCGGGCGCCGGTGACCAGTTTCGCGCCGGCGTCGATGGCGTGAGGCCAGTAGCCGATGTCGAACGACGCCTTCGCGCCTGCGGGACATCCGGTCTCGCACACGCCCCACCGCACACACTGCACCAGATGCTTGTGATTGAAGGTGGGGATGGCATTGGTGCCGGGCCACCAGTGCCAGCCGAGTTTGTTCATCCCGCGCGCGGCGACGACGCCGCCCTTGCCCATCGGGTGCGGGGGCATGTCGAAGTCCTGATCCGGGAAGGCGGGATCCCCGCCGAGCCCGGCGACGCCGAGGAACTTGTCGACCCGGTTGTAGTACGGCTCGAGGTCCCAGTAGTCGATCGGCCAGTCGTCACAGATTCCGTCGAGCGTCTTGACGCGAAAGTCGGACGGTAGCAGGCGCATCCACATGGCGCCGTACAGCAAGCTCGATCCGCCCACCCCGGCGAACATGATGGGGACGACGTCGGTGTCGTCGAGATTCATCGGGTAGTCGGCCGGCCTGCCCCGTGTGTTCGGATTCCAGCTCCACTGCTTCTGCAGCAACAGCTCGAACTCGGGCTTGTTTCCCGGGTAGTCCGCGGGACTGACCCAATCGCCCTGCTCGAGGCATACCACCTTGAAACCGCGTCGGGCGAGTGTGTGGGCGGTGACCGCGCCCGACGGACCGCCACCGACGATGACGACATCGGCGACGTCGTCGCTCAGAGAATTCACGTACTTACCTCCTCGTGTGGATTCGACGGTAGGCCACCTCCAACTGCCTAGTCAATACAGAATTCACTCTTATTATTTATATCGTCATTTTTGTGTGCCGTCATAGGCTATTGCTTTCACCTGGCTCTATCCGGCAGGATGAGACCAGGCACCGTGCGTGCATCTCACTATATGGACACTCTTCAGGAGCGTCAGCTTCGCCGCACGGGCACCCGACCAGACCTCAGAGTCAAGGAAGTGAACGATGAGCAATCCCACCGACAGCGCCAAACTCCTCCTCCGAACGCGCGAAGACCTCGAGCGGCGGACACTCGGCCACGTGATCAACGGTCGTGTCGAGCCCCTCGGTGAATCGAGCACCCTCGACGTGGTCGACCCGGCCACCGAGGAGGTCATCGCCGCCATCCCGAGCGGTACCGCCTCCGACGTCGACCGTGCGGTCGCCGCCGCCCGCGCTGCGCTGCCGGCGTGGCGGGCCACGCCCTACGGTGACCGGGCCAAGGTACTGACCGCGATCGCGGACGTCGTAGACGCGAACGTCGAGCGTCTCGCCG
This sequence comes from Rhodococcus sp. NPDC056960, assembly GCF_042674125.1. Classification (NCBI taxonomy): domain Bacteria; kingdom Bacillati; phylum Actinomycetota; class Actinomycetes; order Mycobacteriales; family Nocardiaceae; genus Rhodococcus; species Rhodococcus sp. NPDC056960. The sequence continues at coordinate 266,206 of NZ_JBHURF010000013.1, forward strand.
CCTTGGAATCGCTCAATGCCGGCAAACCTCTCGCCGTCTCTCGGGACGAAATCCCGGGTGTGGCAGAAGCATTCCGGTTCCTCGCCGGGGCTGCACGCGCACTGCAGTCGCCCGCGTCCGAGGAATACACCAAGGGGTACCTGTCGCTGATCCGCCGCGAACCGGTGGGTGTGGTCGGTGCGGTCACCCCGTGGAACTATCCGTTGCTGACCGCGTCCTGGAAGATCGCGCCCGCTCTCGCCATGGGAAACACGATGGTGCTCAAGCCGTCGGAACTCACCCCGTTGACCACGCTGTTGTTCATGGACCTGATCTCCGACATCGTTCCCGCGGGCGTGCTCAACATCGTCCTGGGCACCGGCAGCGAGGTCGGCTCAGCCCTGTCCCAGCACTCGGACATCGATCTGATCTCGTTGACCGGCAGCGTCGCGAGCGGCAAGGCCGTGATCTCCCAGTCTGCGGACACCCTCAAACCGACCCACCTGGAGCTGGGTGGAAAGGCACCGGTGGTCGTCTTCGACGACGCCGATCTCACCAAGGTCACCGACGGAGTGCGGATGGCCGGATTCTGGAATTCCGGACAGGAATGCGGCGCGGCCACCCGCATCCTCTGTGCCGAATCCATCCGGGACGAACTCGTCGAGCGCCTGGTCACCGCCGTGTCGACGATCCGCGTGGGGTCCGCGGGCGACGGCGAGGAGGTGGAGATGGGTCCCCTGGTCAGCGGCAGGCAACGCGACGCTGTCGCCGGCATGATCGACCGTGCCCGGCGGGACGGTGCCACCATTGCCCTCGGCGGTCACACCCCCGACGGGCCGGGGTACTTCTATCCGCCGACGATCGTCACCGAAGTCCCGGACGGCAGTGAGATCGCCACGGAGGAGATCTTCGGCCCCGTCGTGACCGTCCAGACCTTCGCCGACGAGGCCGACGCCATCAGCCGCTCCAACGACGCGGCGTACGGGCTCGCCGCCTCCGTGTGGACCGAGAACGTCGGTCGCGCACTGCGTGTTTCCAGCGCCCTGGACTTCGGGACGGTATGGGTGAACGGCCACCTGGTCCTGGCCAACGAAATGCCCTGGGGCGGATTCGGAGCCTCCGGACACGGACGTGAAATGTCGATCTTCGCCCTCGAGGACTTCTCCCGCACCAAACACGTCATGATCTCGACGGGTCAGCAGTAGCGAACCCGTGGATACCGTTACGTATCAGCGACGCCGTGCGCTCTTCCTGCTCTACTGTCTGCCCGGCGTCGTGTTGGCGTCCTGGGTCACCCGTACTCCCGCGATTCGCGATCGTCTCGGCGCCTCCACCGCCGAGATGGGCGTCGTCTTGGTGGGCATGTCGATCGGATCGATGACCGGAATCTTCTGTTCCGGCATGCTGGTACGCCGATGGGGAACTCGCTCGGTCACCTTGATGGGCACGATCACGATGATCGCCGGCGTCGCGACGATCGGAGCCGCGGCCGCCATCGGCACGTCCTCAGTCGTGTTCGCCGGTCTCGCGCTCTTCGGTCTGGGCATGGGAGCGAACGAAATTGCACTCAACATCGATGGCGCGGAGATAGAACGCATCCTCGGCAGACCGGTGCTGCCGACACTGCACGGCTGCTTCAGTCTCGGAGCGGCGATCGGAGCCGTCATCGGCATCATCCTCGGCGTGCTGAACTACTCCGTCACCGTGCACCTGCTCGTCGTTGCACTCGTCTGCGCACCGGCCGTCGTGGCCGTGCGTGCCCTTCCCCTCGGCTATGGCATCTCCCGGCATCGACGTGCGCGACGTCGGGGCCGGACCCCCACCGAGGTGAATCCGCTGCGCGAGGGCCGCATCATCGTGCTCTGCCTGACAGTGCTGGCGATGGCACTCGCCGAGGGTGCCGCCACCGACTGGCTGCCGCTGTTGATGGTGGACGGACACGGCGTCGGCCCGGTTGCCGGCTCGGTGGTCTACGCCGTGTTCGCAGCGTCGATGGCAGCGGGACGCTTCTCGGGACCGATCGTCCTGACACGATTCGACCGCTCAACCGTCGTTCGGATCAGCGCACTTCTGGGTGCAAGCGGCCTCGCCGTCGTCATCTTCTCCCCCGGCGCGGCACCCGCCGGTATCGCCGTCGTACTGTGGGGGCTCGGCACCGCCCTCGGATTTCCGCTGGCGATCTCCGCGGCCGGTGACGGCCCCGGGGATCGGTCCGTGGCCGTGAGCGCGGTGGCCACCGCCGGAACCTCCGCACTTCTCATCGGTCCACCCTTGCTGGGTTTTCTCGGTGAGCACTTCACGCTCCGCGGCGCCATGATCGTCGTTCTCGCGCTCCTGGTACTCGCCGCCGCCGGCGCATCCGCGATGAGACCACCACCGACCTCCCGCTCTCATGGGGAACGCCGGCGGATCGAAACCGAGTGCATCTGAGCGATACGTTCGATCGGCCAAGTAATTGCGAGGATTTTCGTTCGATCCGCCGATCACACAGGTGGGGTGATCGTCTTTAGTTGCAGAGAGCTTCGTATGAGGCACGTCACGTGCCTCCTGAAATCGAGGTCTTGCGGAGAACGACGAAAGGGAACCCCCCATGTCCATCGCCGAATTACGCGACCAACTCTCGCGACACGCTACTTCGATCCGGACCGGTCGCTCATGAGCAGCGCACCGGAGCTGAAGAAAGTGCTCAGCCAGCGACAGCTGACGATGATCGCCATCGGCGGTGTGATCGGTGCCGGCCTGTTCGTCGGATCCGGCGTCGTCATCTCCGACACCGGCCCCGCGGCCTTCATTACCTACGCCGCCAGCGGCATCTTGATCATCATGGTCATGCGCATGCTGGCCGAGATGGCCGTGGCGAATCCGTCGACCGGTTCGTTCGCGGATTATGCGCGCACCGCGCTCGGCAACTGGGCCGGCTTCTCCGTCGGCTGGCTGTACTGGTACTTCTGGGTGATCGTCGTCGGATTCGAAGCGATCGCGGGCGCCCAGATCATCCAGTACTGGATCGACGTCCCGCTGTGGTTGTGCGCCCTGGTGCTGATGGTCCTGATGACCGCGACCAACCTGTTCTCCGTCTCGTCCTTCGGCGAGTTCGAATACTGGTTCGCGGGCGTGAAGGTGTGCGCGATCTGTCTGTTCATCGGGCTCGGCTCGCTCTATGTGTTCGGCGTCTGGCCGAACAAGACGATGGATTTCTCCAACCTGTGGTCCCACGGCGGGTTCCTGCCGCACGGTCCCGCCGCGATCACCGTCGGCGTGGTGACGGTGATCTTCTCGATGGTCGGCGCGGAGGTCGCGACGATCGCGGCCGCGGAGTCGGAGAATCCGGAGAAGGCAGTCGCCAAGGCCGCGAACTCGGTGATCCTGCGCATCGCCGTCTTCTTCGTCGGCGCGGTATTCCTGCTGGTCACGATCCTCCCCTGGAATGACAACGGCCTGGCGGCCTCCCCCTTCGTCGCCGCGATGACCGAGATGGGCATTCCGTACGCCGACAACATCATGAACGCCGTCGTGTTGACGGCCGTGCTGAGCTGTCTCAACTCGGGGATGTACACCTCCTCGCGCATGCTGTTCGTCCTGGCCGCACGCCGCGAGGCACCGCCTCAACTCACCCGAATCACCCGGCGCGGCGTGCCGGCCACCGCGATCCTGGTGTCCTCGGTCGTCGGGTTCCTCTGCGTCATCGCCGCCGCGGTCTCCCCGGATACCGTGTTCACGTTCCTGCTGAACTCGAGCGGCGCGATCATCCTGTTCGTCTACCTCCTGATCGCGGTCTCGCACATCGTGCTTCGTTTCCGCACCCCGGACTCCGAGTTGCGCGTGAAGATGTGGTTGTTCCCGGTGTTGTCGCTGCTGACCACCGCGGCGATCCTCGGCGTGCTGCTGCAGATGTACCTCGTAGACAGCGCCCGGTCGCAACTGGTGCTGAGCCTGCTGTCCTGGGCTGTGGTCGTGGTGTTGTTCTTCGCCAACAAGTGGTTCCTGCGTCGTCGCCCTGCCGTCGAATCGACTCTCACAGCGGCGAAAGTCTGACGGGCACTTCTGCTCCCGAATCGGACGGACACTCCCGCCCGCCGCAGGCCACCAGCACCGTCCACCCCGCTCTCGTGTAGGAGCGGGCGACGGTGCGGTCGGCGTCGAGAACATGCAATGTGCCGTCCGCTCGGAGATCGACGACGTAGCCCGGGTCGTACTCGTCGATCCGGGTATCCGATTGGATGGCGAACCCTCTTGCCATGATGTGCCCTCCGTGGTCAGTTGGTTAATTGTTCGGTTGGCCGGTGCCGGCGCGGCCGACCATGGTCCGCACCTGCCGGGCCGCGACGGACAGCGTCGCCAGGTCGGCCGGGTGGGCGGCGAAGATCTCGGTGAGGATCGAGCGGGCGCGGGCCAGCCGGGAGGTGTTGGTGGCCTCCCAGTCCGCGATCTTCTCGGCGGCGGTTTCGGCGGATGCCGAGCCGGAGAGCACGTCGAGGCACAGCAGTCGCATCGAGCCGTACACGTCGTCGCGGAGGGCGAGCCGGGCCAGGCCGTTCCAGCGGTCGGTGTCGTCGAGGCCGGAGATCGCGGTCAGCAGGTGATCGAGACCGAGGTGCGCGTTGAGGGTGTAATACAGCTCGGCGACTTCGTCGAGTTCCCGGTTTTCGAGGTCGGCGATGTCGATGATGTCCATGGCGCAGAATCCGTGCAGCAGGCTGAGCACTGCGGTGGCGTGGTGTTCGTCGGCGCCGCGGGCGACCAGTTGCTCGGTCCGGGTCCGCACGACCACCGCGTCCGGACCCTGCAACCAGCCCGAAACCTTCGGCAGCAGGCACTCGAAAGCCCTACCGTATCGGGTGATTTCGGCGCCGATGGCGAGCGGCTGCGGCCGGTGGTTGAGCAACCACCGCGACAGCCGGTCGAGCAGCCGCCGCACCTCGGACATCATGGCATCGGAGACCGCGGTGTTCGGTGCGCCCGTGCGGATCCCGCGAATCAAAGCAGGAAGATCGGCGATCGCACTCGCAGCGGCAAAGGCGCGGACGGCGTCGACAGTGGAGGCGCCGGTGTCCTCGCAGAGCCGGAACACGTAGGTGATGCCGCCGGTGTCGACCACCTCGTTGGTGATCACGGTCGCGATGATCTCGCGGCGCAGCCGGTGGGTGCGGATCGCGTCCGGATAGTCCTCCCGTAACCGGGCGGGGAAATAGCCGAGCAGGCGGTCGGTGAAGGCGTCCCCGTCGACGAGGTCGCCGGCCAGCAGATCCGCCTTCAACGCGAGTTTGACGTGCGCCGTCAGGGTCGCCAATTCCGGGGAGGTCAGCCCGTGCCCCTGCTTGCCGCGCCGTTCCAGCTCGTCCTCGCCGGGCAAAGCTTCGAGGGTGCGGTCGAGACCGCGCTGCGCCTCGAGCGCCCGGATCTGACGGGCGTGCACCCGCAGCTTGCCGGCCGCGGTCACGCGACCGGTGCCGAGGAGAGCGTTCTGGTCGACGTTGTCGGCCAGGACGAGACGCTCGACGTCGTCGGTCATCTCCTGCAGCAGCCGGTTCCGGGTATTCGGGTCGATACGTCCGGTGGCGACGAGTCCGTCGAGGAGGATCTTGATGTTGACCTCGTGGTCGGAGCAGTCGACGCCGGCCGAGTTGTCGAGGGCGTCGGTGTTGATCCGGCCGCCGTCGAGCGCGAACTCGATACGCCCGAGGGCGGTGACGCCAAGGTTGCCGCCCTCGCCGATCACCGTGGCGCGCACCTGCCCGGCGTCGACGCGGACCCCGTCGTTGGCCTTGTCCCCGACCTCGAGATGCGTTTCGCGGGCGGCCTTGACGTAGGTGCCGATCCCACCGTTCCACATCAGGTCCACCGGGGCCCGCAGGATGGCCCGGATCAGGTCCTGCGGGGACAGCCGGGTCACGGTCGAGTCCAGGCCCAGCGCCTCGCGCATCTCCGCGGACACGGGAACCGATTTCGCGGTGCGGTCGAACACCCCTCCCCCGGCACTGATCCGGGCGGTGTCGTAGTCGGTCCAGGACGAGCGGGGCAGCTCGAACAGCCGGGCCCGCTCCCGGTACGAGGTGACCGGATCCGGGTTCGGATCGACGAAGATGTGCCGGTGGTCGAACGCGGCAACGAGCCGGATGTGCTCGCTGAGGAGCATGCCGTTGCCGAAGACGTCGCCGCTCATGTCCCCGACTCCGGCGACGGTGAAGTCCTGGTTCTGGGTGTCGATGCCCATTTCCCGGAAGTGCCGCTTGACGCTCTCCCACGCACCCTTGGCGGTGATGCCCATGGCCTTGTGGTCGTAGCCCACCGACCCGCCGGAGGCGAAGGCGTCACCGAGCCAGAACCCGTACTCGGCGGCGACGGCGTTGGCCTCGTCGGAGAACGTGGCGGTGCCCTTGTCAGCGGCGACCACCAGGTAGGGGTCGTCACCGTCGCGGCGCACCACCGCGGCCGGCGGCACGGTCGCGCCCGTCTCCGGATGGACGTTGTCGGTCACGTCGAGCAGCGCTCCGATGAACGCGCGGTAGCACTCGACGCCCGCCGCCCGGGACGCGTCCCGGTCGGCGACGGGATCTCCGGTGGGCGCCGGTGGCCGCGTGACGACGAAACCGCCCTTGGCCCCGACCGGGACGATCACCGCGTTCTTGACCGCCTGCGCCTTGACCAGGCCGAGGATTTCGGTGCGGAAGTCCTCCCGCCGGTCGGACCAGCGCAGCCCGCCGCGGGCGACGGCGCCGTAGCGCAGGTGCACCCCCTCGACGTGCGGGGAATAGACGAACACCTCGAATCGCGGGCGCGGCTGCGGGAGTTGGGACAGCGCACTGGGTTCGAGTTTGAGGGACAGCGCGGGCGAGCGCCGAACTCCGTCGCCGGTGCGGTAGTAGTTCGTGCGCACGGTGGCCCGCATCAGGTCGAGGTAGGCGCGCAGGATCCGGTCCGCCTCCAGGCTGACGACCTCCTCGATGGCTCCGCCGATCTGCTCGGCGATGGCGGTGCTGTCGCGGCTCGGATCACCGGTGGGGTCGAACAGGGCGGTGAACAGGTCGATCAGTGCCGCGCAGGTGCGGGGGTTGTCGGCGAGGACGGCGGCGATGCTCGTGGCGCTGTACGGGAACCCGATCTGCCGCAGGTACTTCGCGTAGGCACGCAGCAGCGCCGCCTCGGTCCAGGTCAGGCCGACCCGCGCGACGAGGGCGTTGAAGGAGTCGACTTCGGCTGCGCCGGACCAGGCGGCGACGAAGGTGTCGCAGAAGCGGCGGGCCAGCGTCCCCGGCTGCGCCGAGTGCAATTCGGCCGCGACGGTCGCGGTGACGTCCGCCGGCCCGGCGGGGCGGAGGGTGAACTCGTAGATCCAGGTCGACAACCCGTCGGGGCGGGTCACCGGGTAGGGGCGTTCGTCGAGTACCTCGACGCCGAGACTGTGGAGGATGGGCAGGATTTCGCTGAGCGAGACTCGTTCACCGGCGACATACAGGGTGAACCGCAGTTCGGTGTGTTCGCCGACCGGCCGGGTGTGGAGCGCGACGTCGACGGCACCCGCCGCGAGGGCTTGGAGGCGGACGATGTCGGCGGCCGCGCGGTCGGCGGTGAAGTCGTGTTTGTACGACGCGGGCAGTCGGTGCATGTAGCCCGCACCGACCGACGCGGGCACTGCGGTGACGTCGCGCAGGTGGTCGTGGAGCGCATCGTCCCAGCTGCGGCACACCGTTGCCAGCCGCGCCCGCACCTGTTCTTCGACGACGCTCCAGTCCGCGTGGTCGTCCAGCACCTGGTCGTCGCCGGCTCGGAGGCTGAAATGCACCAGGGCGAGCGGGTTCTCGGTGACCCGCACCGTGTGGTCGATGGCCGTGCCGGGGAATTGTTCGAGCAGCGTGCGCTGCATGCCGGTCCGCACCGCCGTGGTGTATCGGTCGCGGGGAAGATACACCAGCGCCGAGAGCGACCGATGGTCGCCGGCCGGACGCAGGAACAGCAGCAGGTCTTCGCGTTCGGTGGCGCCGAGGACCGACACCACCGTGCGGTGCAGGGTGTCGACGTCGAGGGCGAACAGCTCCGGCCGCGGGTGGTCCTGGATGATGTCGAGCAGTGTCTGCCCGGTGTGGGAGTCGAGCCGGTAACCCGCCTTTGTGATGACGTCGCGGACGCGGTGGGCGAGAACCGGTATGTCGAGGACGTTTTCGTGCAGCGCGGTGACGGTGAACACCCCGAGGAAGCGGTGTTCGCCGAGCGCCGCACCGGTTTCCCCGATGTCCGGGACCGTGATCAGATGCGGGTGCAGCCCGCCGGAACTCGGGGGAAACTCCGGGCCCTGGGCGACCGCGACCAGGGACTGGGTCGCGCGGTCCGGGTCGACCGTGAATCCGGTCGTCCGGAACACCCCGAGCTCGTCGGTGATGTCGGTGCCACGGCCCTGGTAGTGGTAGCCGAGGAAGGTGACGTTTCCGTCGCCGAACCAGCGGAGCAGGTCGACGCTGTCGGCGAGTTCCTCCCGATCCCATGGGGCCGGCACCGACGTCGCCGCTGCCAGTGTCGCGGCCACCTGTTCGACGCGTTCGCGCGTGGCGGGCAGGTCCGCGGCGATGTTCCGGAGTGCGGTCAGCGCCTGCGCGAGGTCGGCCCGTAGCTGCCCGGCCCGGGAATCCTCCATCGGGGCAGCCAGTTCGAACCGCATCCAGGACTCGGACGTCGACTCGATTCGGTCTGCGCCGACGTCGATGAGTGTGCCCGTCTCGTCGCGAATCGCGGGCACGACGGGATGGAGCAGGCGAGTGATCACTGCTCCGCCGGATTCGACGACGCCGCTGAGCGTATCGACCAGGAGAGGCATGTCGTCGGTGACGACGAGCACCGCCGGAAGGGGGCCGGCGGGATGGCAGTGCACGATGTCGGCGCCGGGGAGACGCCTCGTCGCGAGGTCCACATGCTCGCGCACCACGGTGTCCGCGGCGCCGTGATCGCCCGGGGACGTGTGCGGGAAGAACACCGTTCGGAGACTTTCGAGCGTCGCGGGAAGCGCCGCGGCCGACCTCTCACGTATACCGGAATGCGCCGACATGCTCACCGGGAGTTCACCGTTCCTTCGTCGAGGTCCACGCACGCGGCGCCGTTGCCACGAGCTGGTGCCAGTCAGTAAACCGACTGCGACCATCGAAGTATTGGGCTCGATGTGAGAAAAGGTGTTCCGGTTTTTGTTCTCTCGGCCAACTCTCAGGAGGGCGTGGAATTCGCTTCGCCGCGGCGCCGCAAGGCGAGCTGCAGTTCGAACAGCATTCGGTCGGAGGCGTCGTGCAAGTCGATACCGACGATCTCCTCGACGCGGCGAATCCGATAGCGCAGGGTGTTCGGATGTACTTGCAGCACAGCGGCAGCAGCTCGGACGTCGCCGTGTGCCGCGAGATAGGCTTCGGCGCTGTCCTGCAGGTTCGATGCGTGCTTGTCGTCGTAGTCGACGAGGGCGTCGAGCCGCGGGTCGTGCAGCTCCCGGTGCTCGGCGAGAAGGTCGAGGATCTCTCCGAACAGCACCGCGGTCCGCGATTCGGCGAGCGTGGTCACCCGGCCCTCGGGGAACGTGGCCGCGGTGCCGTCGAGAACGCGGTCGACCTCCACCCGCGCTCCGGCGACCTCCCCCAGATCGGGCACCGGGATCGCGATCGCGGCACGCAGCACGATCGACCGCTTGGCCTCGAACTGCTCGACGAGTTGCCGGGTCCAGGTGGTCACCGATTTCGCGCTCGTGTAGCGCGGGAGCAGCACGTAGGCGCGCTCGCCGATGATCGTCGCGACGGAGTCACGGCGAAAGGAACTTGCCTGCAGCCGCAACATGCTGCCCAGTCCCGTCAGCCCGCCGCCAGGGGTCTCGGTGGCACTGACAGCGAAACCCACGACCGCGGCAGGCCCGGTCGCCGGCAGGTTGAGGGCACTGACCACGGACGGGACGTCCACACCACCCCCGCGGGCCCCGAACAGCCGCTGGATCAGCAGGCCCTCCGTGGACGGCGCATTGAGACTGCGGGAGATGATCCGCGCGGCGATCGCGGACGCACCCCGCAGCACGTCTTCGGCGTCGTCGGCGAACGGTGTCACCCCCTGTTGCAGCCAGATCGACCCGAGCGTGCGCGCCGATGTCGTCGCGTCCTCGGAGGACTGCCGGATGCTGACCACCAGCCGGCGCTCGGTGCCGAGTTTGCGATGAGCAGGAACGTCGATCACCTCGTCGCTGCTGCGGAGGCGGTCGAACACTCCCCACCGCTGCAGTGCCCGCAGGTAGTCGCGTGGGCCTTCGCGGCCGAGGATGGACAGCGTCCGCAACTCGTCGGCGGCCTCGTCGGAGGCGGAGTAGGCGAGCACGTGCGATTGCGCGTCCTCGATCGACACCATGCCGCCGGCGTTCTGCGCGACGATCTGCGCCAGCCCGAACAGGTCGGTGTCGGTGGCGAGCAGATCCGGATCCCCCAGTCCCGTGCTGCGGCGAGAGCGGTCCAGCATGCGTTGCACCAGCGGGAACACGTGGTCCCATCGGGCCTTCGGGTGCACGGCCACCAATGCGACCCCGGCGCGCCGCGCCGCCGCCTGCAGCGCCGTCGACGTGGCCGCATTCTTGGACATCACCGCACGCGCCCGGTGGTCGGATGGGCGGAGTGCAACGTCGTCGAACCAGCGCACGGCCTCCGTCTTGCCGATCCCGACGTGCAGGTAGAGGTCCGGCAGCGGAGATTGCGAATCGGTCTCGGTGGCCAGGTCGGAACTGTCGACCAGTGCGACCGACGACAGGGCGATCTCGGTGCCTGCCGGCGCATCGATCAGTTCGACGACGGAGGTGTCGAGGGCGCTGAGAAGCTCACGCAGCGTGATGCTTCCGGCGGCGCGGCCGGACGGTTCGGTTGAACCCGTACGGGTTCCGCCATCAGTTTTCACGGGACGATCTCCACTTCGGGACCACATGAGTGGTTGGCTGATAGTACAACTTCGATCATAGAGATTTGTTCTACTGGCTCATTCTTTTGCCGCCGTGCTGGTGTTGACTACGGCTAGTTCGTTGCGGCGGCCGTCTTCGCCGCCACATCCCGTAGGAGGTTTTCATGGACGCCATCACCACCACCCCGCAGCCCGTCAACGAGCCGGTGGGGTCCTTCACGCCGGGGAGCCCGGAGCGGGCGCGACTGCAGGCGAAGCTGGCCGAACTGGGATCGAATCCGACGGAGATCCACCACGTGATCGGCGGGGCGCACCGCCGCGGCGCCGGACCGATCGTCGACGTCGTCCAGCCGCATCGGCATTCGGCGGTACTGGGCACCTTCACCAACGCGGGCGCACAGGACATCCAGGACGCGGTCGCCGCGGCCACAGCCGCCGCCCCGGCCTGGCGGGCACTGTCGTTCGAGGACCGGGCCGCGGTGTTCCTGCGCGCAGCCGATCTGCTGTCCGGACCGTGGCGCGAAACCCTCGCCGCCGCAACGATGCTCGGACAGTCGAAGACCGCGTACCAGGCCGAGATCGACACCCCGTGCGAGCTCATCGACTTCTGGCGGTTCAACGTCCACTTCGCCCGTCAGATCCTCGCCGACCAGCCGATCTCCTCCCCCGGCGTGTGGAACAAGCTCGAGTACCGCTCCCTCGAGGGCTTCGTGTACGCGATCACCCCCTTCAACTTCACCGCCATCGCCGGCAACCTGCCCACCGCACCCGCGCTGATGGGCAACACGGTGGTGTGGAAGCCGTCGCAGACCCAGGCCGTCGCCGCGTACTGGACGATGAAGCTGCTCGAGGCCGCCGGCCTGCCGCCAGGCGTGATCAACCTGGTCAACGGCTCCGGCGCCGCCGTCTCCGACGTCGTGCTCGCCGACCCCCGCCTCGCCGGAATCCACTTCACCGGATCCACCGCCACGTTCCAGCACCTGTGGCAGCAGGTCGGGAACAACATCTCGAACTACCACTCCTACCCGCGTCTGGTCGGCGAGACCGGCGGCAAGGACTTCGTCCTCGCCCACTCCTCCGCGAACCCCGACACCCTGACCACCGCGCTGCTGCGCGGCGCGTTCGACTACCAGGGCCAGAAGTGCTCCGCCGCCTCCCGCGCATTCGTCCCGAAGTCGGTGTGGGCGCGGATGGGTGACGACTTCATCGAGACGGCATCGACGCTGAAATACGGTGACGTCACCGACTTCGCGAACTTCGGCGGCGCCGTGATCGACAAGCGGGCCTTCGACCGCAACGCCGACGCCATCGCCCGCGCCAAGGCCACCCCGAGCCTGACCATCGCCGCCGGCGGCCACGTCGACGACAGCGTCGGCTACTTCGTCGACCCCACCGTGCTCCTCGGCGACGACCCCACCGACGACGCGTTCCGCACCGAATACTTCGGACCGATCCTGTCCGTGCACGTCTACGACGACTCCGCCGCCGGATCGTTCGAGAATGTCCTCGACCTCGTCGACAAGGGGTCCGCGTACGCGCTGACCGGTGCGATCATCGCCGACGATCGCACCGCGATCGCCCAGGCCACCGACGACCTGCGGTTCGCGGCCGGCAACTTCTACATCAACGACAAGCCCACCGGCGCCGTCGTCGGACAGCAACCGTTCGGTGGCGCTCGCGCGTCGGGCACCAACGACAAGGCCGGCTCCCCGCAGAACCTGCTGCGCTGGACGTCCGCCCGCACCATCAAGGAAACGTTCGTCCCCGCCACCGACCACCGCTACCCGCACCAGGCGGCCGACACCTCCGAGGACATCTGATGGCATTCTCCGCCCTGCTCCGCCCCGCCCTCCTGGCCGCCGCGCGTTCCCCCCGGATGGAGCGCACCGTCACCAAGATCCCGGTGACCCGGAACCTCGTCGACCGGTTCGTCGCCGGCGAGACCGAGGACCAGGCGATCGCCGCGACCACGTCGATCCTCGACTCCGGCCGCTACATCAGCATCGACCACCTCGGCGAGGACACCACCGATTCGGCGCAGGCCGACACCACCGTGTCGCACTACCTGACCCTTCTGTCCGATCTGGCGGCACTCAGCCAGAACACGGCATCGTCGTCACCCGCCTCGGTTCGCAATGTCGAGGTGTCGTTGAAGCTGTCGGCCCTGGGCCAGTTCCTGCCCCGGGACGGACACAAGGTGGCGCTCGAAAACGCGCACAAGATCTGCACGGCCGCCGAGGAGGCCGGCGCGTGGGTGACCGTGGACGCCGAGGACCACACCACCACCGACTCGACGCTGTCGATCGTCCGCGAACTCCGTGAGGACTTCCCCTCGCTCGGCACCGTGCTGCAGGCGTACCTGAAGCGCACCGAGGACGACTGCCGGGACCTGTCCGGCCCCGGATCGCGCATCCGGTTGTGCAAGGGCGCCTACAAGGAACCCGCCTCGGTCGCGTACCAGGGTAAGGAGGCGGTCGACGAGGCCTACCTGCGCTGCCTGCGCATTCTGATGAACGGCCAGGGCTACCCGATGGTCGCCTCGCACGACCCGGCCATGATCGAGGCCGCCCTGCAGCAGGCGAAGGCCAAGGGTCGCACCGACGACGAGTTCGAAATCCAGATGCTCTACGGCATCCGCGACACCGAGCAACTCCGACTGATCGGCGACGACAAGCACCTGCGGGTGTACCTGCCGTACGGCCAGCAGTGGTACGGCTACTTCATGCGCCGACTCGCCGAACGTCCCGCCAACCTGGCCTTCTTCCTCCGGTCGCTGGCCTCGACGAAGTAGAACCCTCGGGGTTCACCGGCGGCGGTCGTGTGGATCGGCGTCGCGTCACCGCACCAATCGGTATCCGCGACGCGCGGCGACGAGACCCGCGACCGCCCCGAGGACCGCGCTGAGGGCCAGGCCGCCGGCGAGGAAGGGGATCGGGTCCACTGTTTCCATGTGCCCGGTGCTGTCCCCGGCGCCGAGCGGTTCGTAGCTGCCCACGTAGAAGTGCACCGGGTACGACAACCACCAGGCGAACAGTCCGGTACACGCCAGGCCCGCGCCGAGACCGAGGGCCGTTCCGATGAGAATCAGTGTTCGCACGAGATCAACTTCGCGATCGCCCGCCGTGTCGTTACCACGCAGGCGCTCACGCCCCAATTCGGTAGCAACACTACTGGAAATAGGGAAAGTTAATTAAATTGTCCTAATTGTTCCGATCCCGGAGAATAATTCCCGTGACGGAACTGCTTGCTCGCCCCAGTGTTCTCACCCGCTCCCGTATTTCCGGCAGCGGTATCGACCCACGGTTGGTGGTGCTTCTCGGCGCGGCCGCGACCTCACTGACCGGGACTCTGATCAAATTGTCCGGGGTGAGTCCGGCGACGTCGTCGTTCTTCCGTTGCGCCATTGCCGCCCCAATTCTCGGAGTGCTGGCCTGGCGGGAGTTCCGCCGCCACGGCGGTATCGCACCGAAGGTGCTGGCGATGCAGCTCGCCGGCGGGGCCTTGCTCGGGGCGGACTTCGCGCTGTGGGCGCATTCGATCTCCATGATCGGGGCCGGAATCTCCACCGTCGTGGTCAACATCCAGGTGATCGTCGTGCCGATCCTGGCGTGGCTGGTCTTCCGCGAGACGGTGCCGCTGCGCTTCGTGATCGCGGTGCCGTTCCTGTTCGGCGGCGTCGCCCTGGCCGGAGGTCTGCTCGGGGGCACCGGATCCGGTGACCAATTGCTCCTCGGCACCGCGCTCTCACTCGCCGCCGGCACTGCCTACGGCGGCTACCTCTTCCTCAGCGGGCGGGCCGGAGCGGCACATCGGGCGTCCTCGCAGGTGTTCGTCGCCACCGTCGCCGGCGGAGTGATCGGCACCGCGGTCGGATCACTTTGGGGAACAATCGATCTCACTCCCGGCTGGACGGCGTTCGGGTGGCTGACGGCGCTGGCGCTGACCGGTCAGGTCATCGGCTGGGTGCTCGTCGGGTCGGCGCTGCCCCGCCTGCGCGCCGAAGTCGGGGCGACGCTCCTGCTCGCGCAACCGGTCATCGCGCTCGCCGTCGCAATGATCGTCCTCGGTGAGCGCCCCGACCCCACCCAACTCGCCGGGTGCGCCGTCGTGGTCGCCGCGGTGTGGGCGGTCACCCACCGACCTCCCGCACCGCGACGCCACAGCGCCACGCCGACGACGGATCCGGTCCAGAACCCGTAAACACGCACGCGGTGTCGTGACACCCGTGCCGCATCAACCACCCGACACACTCTGGAGGAGGAACATTGACCGCCGCCACCCCCGCCCATCCGGGTACCACCCGCACCCTGTGCTCCTCCTCCGCGCGCACCCGCGGACGACAGGCATTGCACGATCTACGATTGCCGTCGACGTCGATCCTGCTCGGGGCGCTGTCCATCACCACGTTCTGGGTCCTCGGACTCGGCTTCGTCCTGGGCACGTCCGCGGTGCTCTGCGGCGCCCTCGCCACCGCCCGATCCGACGACGACGAAGCGGCGTCACTCCGGGCGCTGCTGGGAATCCTCGCCGGGGCCGCGGGGATCACGCTGTCCGCGATCGCACTGCTGCCGGCATTGGACCTGCGAACATGAGGTGGACACCACGCCGACTGCCGGCCCCACCCAGACCTGCCCGAACCGGACGCGGCGACCGCCCCTTCGCCCGGCCCGTAGATCGGCTCGCCGCCCGCCTGCGCGTCGTGCTGATGCTGTTCGCGGCACTGACGATTGTCGTCAGCGCCGGTGTCACCGTCGCGGCCTTCTCCGCCGCGCAGACACGTGCCGCCGATCAGCACGCCCGCACCCAGCCCGTTGCCGCCAACATCGCCCCCGACAGCGATGGTGCTGCGGTGCCGCAGACGACCACCCTCGCTGTCGGCAGCGAACCGGCCACCGCCTCGGTGTCCTGGAGGTGGGCCGGGCAAACCCGAACCGACATCATCGAACTCCCGGCGGGAACTCACCCCGGCGACCGGACATCCATCCTCGTCGACGCCTCCGGCGCCTGGGCTGGGCCCGAAATCACCCCCGCCCGGGTGGTCGGGAGCGCGATCTCCGCCCTCATCGCGTCACTGATCGGGGCCACCGCGCTCACCGGCGCCCTCTACGCCTGGGGTAAGAGACACCTCGAACGGCACCGGCAGCGCTACTGGGACCAGTGCCTGCACCGTTTCTTCGCCACCTACCGCTGAGAGTCAGGAGTCGGTCCGGACGGTTCCGTTGCTGTCCGCTTCCTTGTCCGCTGTGTCCTTCGCCGGATGCCGGTGGCGACGGGTCTTGTTCCGCATTTCGGTGGCGAGGTGCATGCCGCCGGATCGGACGGTCTCCCCGCCCGAGCGAATGCGGTCGCGGACCGACTCGACGTGCTCGTTGGCGGCCGCCGTGGTGTCGAGCAACTCGTCCCGGGCGGACTCGCTCAACTGAGCGGTCTCCGGAGTCGCGGTGAGGAACTTGCTGCCCTGGGAGAGCAGGTCCTGGGGTCCGCCCACTCTCGCGATCTTCACTGCCGTTTTCAACTGGCGGGTGCGACCCAGGAGGTATCCCGCGCCGATAGCGGCGGCCAGCTCAATTCTCTTGATCTTCATGATCGAACCCACTTTGCCGTTGATCGTGGTTACGCATCTCGTCGGCCATCTCGCCGATAGGTGGACGCGTCGGTGCACGTGGTGCACACTCTGCGACTACCCCGGTCTCCCGGGACCCAATCGGCAGAGTCAGGCGAACTTCCCGGTGGCCCGCCGTCTCACAGTGCTGCGCCAACTCAACGTGACGGGTCTATCGAGGCAATCCTCACCGCGAGAAGGAGATTGACGACATCCTCGACGTGCCGAAGATCCTTGCCGGTACGTTCGGCAATCCGGCCCAACCGGTAGTACATGGTGTTCACGTGGATCCGTAGCGCCGCGGCGGCCTCCGTCGCGTTCATGTCGGCGGCGACGTATGCCGACAACGTCTCGATGTAGATCGAGCCCGACGAGAGGTCTTCCGCTATGAATGCGCGCAGCTGAGGATCGATGAGCCGGCGCGCGGTCGGGTCCGGCCGGCGCACCAGATAGTCCAGGGGCGAGAGGTCGTCGAAAACCTGGACCGCCCGTCGGCCCCCCAAGTGGTCGCAGGCGACCTGCGCCTCGAGCAACCCCGCGGCGGTCTGCGTGAACTCGTCGTGCGTCGAGCTGATCCCGATCGAAGCGGCGATCTTGCTTTTCCCGAGTTCTTTGACCGCGCGCGCGACCTTCTGCGACAGCGCGGCGAGGGTGAACCGTCCGGACGGCACCAGCCCGACGAGGTCCTGCCGCCACGGGACCAGCATTCCGGGAAGCTGCCGAGCGAGGGCTTTGCGCGCGTCGAGAATCAGGTCCGCTTCGGCGGTCTCCGAGGTTGCGCGGCACACGATGACGACGAAATCGGCCCCGGGTTCGAGACCGGCCCTGCGCATCGCCTCCAGGCGGACCGATATGCGGGGCACGTTCCCCGCGAGCAGATCCTCGAGGCAGTCGCGCGCGATGCGCTCCTGATCGGCCACGAGATACTGCTGCGCCTGAAAGTAGGTCGTCGCTGCGGCGGAACTGCCCAGCTCGATCGTCCGCATGAGGTGCTCGACGAGACTGAGTGCCGCTTCCTCCTGCCCCTCGGTCGACCGGACGAACTCGAGAACATACGACCAGAGAACCATCTGCCCGATGCGGAAAGCCTGCAGGAAGTCGATCAGGGAAATACCGTTCACGACGCGCTCCGAGGCATGCGTCGAGGTGAACGCGAAATCGTCCACGCACGGAACCCGTCGCTCGATGATGCTCGTCGTGAACACCCCGAAGATGCTGGTGACGTGGGTGACCACGTCGTCGTACAGGCCGGTGGCGCGGTACGACGGCAGCTCCGCCCAGATCGTGTCCGTGGCAGCGCGCGCGATCGTGGGGATGCGGTCCTGCACCCATGTCGCGAGACCGACCGCCGCGTCGTCGTAAGACCACATAGCGCCGTTCTCCGTCGTCATCGACCGACCTCCGATGTTTCCGCTGTGACACAGTACAGCTGAGCTTCAGGTCTGTTGGCAATCGGCGGCGTCCCGTTGTGGGGCGACCACAAGCATCTTCTGCGTCGAACCACGATGCCTGCGACGCTCGTCACGGCCTATGGTTGCTCGATCACACGACAACGCCCACCGCTTTTCGCGTGTTCGAGCGCGCTGCCACGTCAACGAAGGATGCCCCAGTGAGCTTCAAGAGCCCGTTTCCGGACGTCGAGATCCCGAACCTCAGTGTCTACGAGTTCCTCTTCGGCCGGGTCAACCCGGCGGACCTGGACCGGCCCGCGCTGATCGACGGTGCCTCCGGCGCGGTCACCACCTACCGGACCCTCACCACCGAGATCGACGCAGTGGCCGGGGCGCTGGCCGCACGCGGGCTCGCGGTCGGCGACGTCGTCGGCCTGCATTCACCGAACGTCCCCGCGTTCGCGTCGGTGTTCCACGGCATCCTCCGCGCCGGCGGTGTCGCCACCACCATCAACGCCCTCTACACCGCCGAGGACATCGCCAAACAGCTCACCGACTCGCACGCGAGGTTCCTGTTCACCGTCTCCCCCCTACTGGCGCAGGCGCGGGATGCCGCCGCGAGGGTCGGGATCCCCACCGAGAATGTGATCGTCCTCGACGGCGCCGACGGGCACCCGTCGCTGACCGACCTGCTCACCGCGGGTGC